>JAPLGR010000040.1 GCA_026390045.1 Chloroflexota bacterium
AGGCCAACGGGGGTGCGCCGGGCGTAGATGGCATGACGGCAGAAGCGCTACGTCCGTACCTGACCGCGCGCTGGTTGGAGTTAAGGGCCGCCCTCGACTCGGGGAGCTACCGGCCAAGCCCAGTACGGCGGGTGGAGATACCGAAACCCGGCGGAGGGGTGAGGCTATTGGGGATCCCGACGGTGGTCGATCGTCTCATCCAACAGGCGATCGGGCAGGTGTTGACGCCGCTGTTCGAGCCGGTCTTCTCACCGCATAGTTACGGGTTTCGACCCGGGCGCTGGGCACACGATGCCGTACAAGCAGCCCAAGGGTACATCCGTGAAGGCTACACCTGGGTGGTCGACATTGATCTGGAGAAGTACTTCGACCAGGTCAACCACGACAAGCTGATGGCGCGAGTGGCACGGGTGGTGAAGGACAAGCGGATGCTGAAGCTGATCCGGCGCTATCTGCAGTCCGGGGTGATGGTGAACGGTGTGGTGATGGAGACGGAGGAGGGGACGCCACAAGCTGCAAGCCCCAGCTCCTATGGGGGGCGGACCTCTCTCGCCGTTGCTGGCCAACATTATGCTGGATGATCTGGATAAGGAACTGGAGAAGCGGGGGCATCGGTTCGTACGCTACGCGGACGACTGCAACATCTATGTCAAGACTGAACGAGCGGGCCAACGGGTGATGAACAGTGTGCGTGGGTTTCTGGAGAAGAAGTTGAAGCTGAAGGTGAACGAGAAGAAGAGTGCGGTAGCACGAGCCGGGCAGCGGAAGTTCCTGGGGTTCAGCTACTTCTACCGCAAAGGCGAAGTGCTGATCCGGGTTGCGGGCCAGGCGCTACAGCGAGTACGCGAGAAGCTGCGGGGACTGACACGCCGCACTCGGTCGGGCCGGCTGGAGGAGACCATCCAGCAACTCAAGGAATACATGCGAGGCTGGATGGGTTACTTCCGGTTGGCCGACACGCCGAGTGTGTTTACAGGACTAGACCAGTGGCTTCGACGGAGGTTGAGGCAACTTCTCTGGAAACGATGGAAGCGGGGAACGACACGCTGGCGGGAGTTGGTCCTGCTGGGTGTTCCCCGACGCCTTGCCGGGCTAGGTGCGACGGGCAGTAGCCCGTGGCGCATGGCTGCGACACCTGTGGTGCACATGGCACTGAGCACTGCCTTCTGGGACGCTCAAGGGCTATGTTCCTTCACCGAGTACTATCACCAGCTGCATTGGCCCCGACGAACCGCCGGATGCGGACCCGCATGTCCGGTGGTGTGAGAGGGAGGATGGGCAACCCATCCTCCCTACTCGATGCAGCAGATGTACGTTGGCCGGGCGGCAATTACACCACGCCGCGGGCGCGGTACCAGGCGAATGCCTCAACGATGGCTTGGCGCGCCGATCGAGTCTGGGTCAGGCCGAGCTCCTCGCGTGCTTTGGATGTGTCGCAGAAGAGATGCCGTCGGCTCAGCCGAAGCTGGTTGCCTTCCAGCGGAAGAGGGGCGACGCGGCGGATGAGGTCAATAAGTGAGGCGGTCGGCTCGATAGCCCAGTCCGGGAGCAGAAGCCATGGCGGCCGGCTGCCGACGACTTCCGCCAGCAGCGTGAACAGCTGCAGGTAGGTCAGGTTCTCGCCGCCCAGGAGATAGCGCTCCCCACTCCGGCCCCGCTCGGCGGCGGCCAGATGGCCGGCGGCGACGTCATCCACATGCACAATGTTCGTGCCGCCCCGGGTGTAGAGGAACGTGCGGCCGCGGGCAGCCTGGATCACGAGCGATCCGCTGATCTGGTGTACGTCGTCGGCGCCGAGGACGATCGATGGGTTGACGATCACGACCTGGAGTGATTCGCCCGCGGCCTGCAGCGCTTCGACCTCGGCCTGGCGCTTGGCGTATCCGTAGGGCGAACGCTTGACCGGCAGGTTGAAGACGTTCGACTCGGTGAGAAGTTCACCGTGCGCGGGGACGCCCAGTGCCGCCAGGGACGAAGTTAGGATCAGCCGTTCAACGCCGGCCTGCAGGCAAGCCTGCACGACGTTGCGTGTGCCTTCAACTGCGCCGCGAATGACGTCCTCCGGCCGCTGCCGCCAGTACTCTGCTACGGCCGCCACATGGAACACCCACCTCGCACCGTCAGCCGCGCGCGTAAGTGATTCGAGGTCGAACAGGTCGCCGACGCGATGCTCAACGCTCAGGCCTTCAAGGGCGGCAAGGTCGGACGAAGCGCGGTGCATCGCCCGGACCTTGAGGCCATGCTGAGCGAGGTGGCGGCAGACGGCGGACCCAATGAAACCGCTGGCGCCGGTGACGAGGACGGGATCAGGCAATCAGCCCCAACCCTCGACCGACCTCGCCCAGAATCGACAGTGCACGGTCGATCTGCTCATCTGTGTGGGTGGCCATGTAGCTTGTGCGGATCAAGCACTGATCCGGGGGGACCGCAGGGGCGATGATGGCGTTGACGTACAGCCCCGCCTCGTAGCAGCGCTTCCAGGCCTCCATCGTGCGCTCGACCGTGCCGGTGACGATCGGGATGATGGGGGTGACGCTGGGCCCCATGTGGAAACCAAGGGATACGAGTCCGGCGCGCATACGTTCAGTGACCGCCCACAGCCGATCGACGCGTTCGGGCTCGCGCTCCATGATGTCCAGCGCAGCCAGGACCGCCGCGACGTTGGATGCCGGCATCGAGGCGCTGAAGATCAGCGCGCGTGCGTGGTGCTGGATGAAGTGAATCGGGTCCTCATCGCCGGCGATGAAACCGCCGAGGGAGGCGAAGGACTTGCTGAAGGTGCCCATGATCAGGTCAACCTGATCGGTCAGGCCGAAGTGAGCCGCCGTCCCACGCCCTCGGGCCATCACGCCCAGGCCGTGCGCATCATCCACCATCAGGCGGGCACCGTGCTTGCGGCAGATAGGGACGAGCTCAGGCAACGGGGCCACGTCGCCGCCCATGCTGTACACGCCGTCGACCACGACCAGACGGCCGGCCCTGGGATCGATGCCGGCCAGTTGCCGGTCGAGGTGGGCCATGTCATTGTGCGAGAAGCGGCGCATCTCGCCGAAGGACAGCTTGCAGCCGTCGACGATGCTGGCGTGGTCATCCTTGTCCGCCAGCACCACGTCGCCGCGGGCGACGATGGACGAGATCGTGCCGAGGTTGGTCTGGTAGCCGGTGCTGAACACCAGGGCGGCGGGCTTGCCGACGTAGGCTGCCAGCCGCGCCTCAAGTTCCTGGTGCAGCGCCAGTGTGCCGTTCAGGAAGCGCGAGCCGGTGCAGGAAGTGCCGTAGCGGTCAATGGCGTCAATGGCGGCCTTTCGGACGCGCGGATCGGTGGTCAGGCCGAGATAGTTGTTCGAGCCGATCATCAGCAGGCGCCGGCCGCCGATGGTCACCTCCGTGCCCTCCGTGTCCTCCAGCGGAAGGAAGTACGGATAGTAACCGGCAGCCTTTGCCAGCTTGGCGTCCATGTACGACTGGGCCTTCTCGAAGATGTCCATGCTTGCTCCCGGAGTGTCAAACACCGCTGGAGGCGTGCGCGGTACGCTGGGGGACCCCTTGGCGCGAGGGTGGTGCGAGGATGAGGGAGCCGGCGGGAGAAGTCAACGACGGGAGACGACCCTGGGTTGCAGGGAACACGCGGGCGGTGAATCGCGCGGGAAGCAGTCCGGGTGGCTTTGGTTTGACGGCGGATGGGCTGCCGGTATAATGAGCAAACAACTGGGCGGCGCGTTGTGCGCCGCAGCAGACGAGCGCGGAGACGAGTACGGCTGCAGGTTCCTCGCAGAGAGCCGCCGGTAGGTGCGAGGCGGCAGGGCCGATAGCCCGAATTCCCCTCCGCCACCCCATCTTGGGGCCGTCGCTCCTGCAGGGGCCTTTGGGCCGTAAGGGAGCCGGGTTCGCCCGATAGCGCGTGCTGAGGCTGCCCTCTGGCGAGGGCGGCGAACGCAGGTGGCACCGCGAGCGCCCTCTCGTCCTGCAAGACGAGGGGGCGTTGCCTTCAGGGTGCCGGGGAGGTCGTCATGCATGAGATTCAGGAGATCCGCGCTCATCCGGAGGAAGTGCGCCTTGGGCTTGCCCGGCGCGGCATCGAGCCTCCGATCGAAACGGTGCTGGCGCTCGACTCCGATCGGCGAGCCCTGCTGACGCAGGTTGAACAGCTCAAGGCCGAACGGAACCGTGTGTCCAAAGAGATTGGCCAGATGAAGAATGCCGCGGACACTGCAGGACCTGCTGGCGGGCCTGCCGAACGTGCCCGATGCAGATGTACCCGACGGCGCCGATGAGACTCACAATGTGCTCGTGCGGACCGTGGGGGAGCCGAAGCGATTCGACTTCAAACCCCAGCCGCACTGGGACCTCGGGCCGGCGTTGGGGATCCTGGATTTTGACCGCGGGGTCAAGCTCACGGGTTCGCGCTTCTATGTCTTGAGCGGGGCTGGCGCACGGCTGCAGCGGGCGCTCATTGCCTGGATGCTCGATCTGCACCGGCGCCAGGGATACCTGGAGAAGTACACGCCGTTCGTTGTGCGCGGCCAGACGCTCTTCGCCTCCGGTCAACTGCCGAAGTTCAGGGACAACCTGTACCATGATCATGAAGAGGACCTGTGGATGGTCCCCACGGCCGAAGTGCCGCTGACGGGACTGCACATGGATGAGATCCTCGACGGGGCAACGCTGCCGCGTCACTACACGGCCTACACGCCCTGCTTCCGGCGCGAGAAGATGTCGGCCGGGCGAGACGTGCGCGGAATCAAGCGCGGACACCAGTTCGACAAGGTTGAGATGTACACCTTCTGCACGCCGGAGGACTCGGGGGCCGAGCTGGAGCGCATGCTGTCGCACGCTGAGCAGACGTGCGTCGAACTCGGATTGACCTACCGGGTGAAGGTCCTGTGCACCGGCGACCTCGGATTCTCGGCGCGCAAGACATATGACGTCGAGGTCTGGGCCCCTGGTTGTGGTGAGTGGCTCGAGGTCTCATCCGTTTCCAACTGCGGAGAGTTCCAGGCGCGGCGCGCCAACGCGCGCTTCCGTTTGGACTCGTCGTCCAAGCCGCGCTACTTGCACACGTTGAACGGATCAGGCCTTGGCCTGCCGCGCGTGCTGATCGCGGTGCTGGAGAACTACCAGCAGGCAGACGGGACCGTCATCGTCCCGGATGTCTTGCGGCCCTGGATGGGTGGCACGGATCGGCTGGTCCCTGAGGGTGCATGATGCCTGAGTGGTTTTGGATCGTCCTGGGTAGCGTCCTGATGCTGGTCGGCCTGGTAGGCTCAGTGGTCCCTGCGATTCCGGACCTGCTGCTGATCTGGGCGACGGCTCTGGGATACGGGCTGCTGGTCGGGTGGGGGCAGTGGGGGCCGTGGCTGTTTGCCGGGATCACCTTGCTGTGCGGCGTCGGTTTGTTCGCGGAATTCTGGACAAGCGGGGCCGGTGCGCGAATCGGCGGAGCTTCGACTTGGAGCATCGTCGGAGGCGTGGTTGTGGGCGTGATCCTGTTGGTGGTTGCGGGGCCGCTGGGTGGCCTGATCGCCTTGCTGGCCGGAATCTTCTTGCTTGAGTGGCGCAAGCACCGCGATAGTCGGCAAGCCGGCCGCGCCGTGCTGGGGACTGTGGTCGGCTACGGCGCTTCGTTCTTCGTCAAGTTTGGCGTGGCGTTGACTTCGGTTGTCCTGTGGGTCATCTGGGTGATCACCACGAACTGATCTCCTTCAGCGTGGCATGATGCATCAGGCGCCGGCCCATTGGGCCGGCGCCTGGCTTGTACGCCCAGCATGGGCGCTGACTAGGAAGGTGGAAGTCCTTCCCGGGGGTTGATGGCACCCACCGTAGCCAAGGGCAAGGGCGTCGTCGTGAGGC
>JAPLGR010000108.1 GCA_026390045.1 Chloroflexota bacterium
GCCATGGAGCTCGAGCTCCGCTAACCGAATCCCTGCCTCCTCGGCGATCAGCGTGATCGGCTTCGGCGTCACCGCCTGCGCGATTTCGATGTCCGACGGGACGGGCCTCAGTAGTTTAAGCTTGATGGGCTTGTAGGGCAGCTTGACGGCCTTCGGCGCGGCCTTCTTGACGACCCGCTTGACGGCCTTCTTGGGCTTGACGGCTCGGGACTTCGGCTTGGGCTTCGACTTGCTTGGCATTTCGCTCATCTCCTCGTCGCTGGATGCGCAGGCAGGATCGGCCTCACTTTGGCCTTTGATTAGTTTGCCGTCAGTTGCATCCAAAGGCAAGCGCCGACCTTCCGCCCACCCGTCACCATCCATCACCTCTCTGACATTCTTCCCACGGTGGCGGGAACTCCATCACTGCGCTAGAATCGACATCCCAGGTGATACTGAGTTGAATTTGGCCTATACTTGCATGTGAAATCCATCACAGGGCGTACTCGCGCGCTTCAACACGGCCGGGCCGGGACGATCGAATACTTGCACCGCAACCGAAATCCCAAAGGTTCGACTATGGCTTGTCAGATGGACAGGCTGCCGAGGACCTCGCGCTGACTGGGCCGACAAGCCGGCCGGGGGCGTGAGGTCTCTTGATTTCCGAGGTGCCGTATGGAACACAACCATGCCAGTTCGTTCATGGATGAGGTGAGCTCCTCGGCCCCAGGCGGGGAAGCACTGCGCACGTGCATCCAGTGCGGGACGTGCGGCGGATCCTGCCCTTCGGGCCCGGACATGCAGCACACTCCACGGCAGATCTTCGCATTGATCCGCGCGGGTGAGCGCGACGTCGTCCTGAAGAGCAACACGCCCTGGTATTGTGTCTCGTGCTACTACTGCACCGTGCGCTGCCCGAAGGAGATCCCGGTCACCGAGATCATGTACACGCTGAAGCGCATGGCGGTGCGTGACAAGGCATTCGACGACTCCAAGGCGCCGGACTTCTCCAAGGTCTTCATCCGCTGGGTCGAGGAGTTCGGCCGGTCCTTTGAACTCGGGCTGATGGGCGTGCACATGATCCGCCATAATCCTTTCGGCGCATTCAAGATCATGGACATGGCCGTCGGGATGGTGACCAAGGGACGCATGGCCTTCACCCCGACGCGCATCAAGGGCCTCGACGGGCTGAAGCGCATCCTGGCCAAGGCCAAGGAGCTGGAGGCGCAGGCATGAACTACACCTACTTCCCCGGCTGCTCGCTCGAGAAGAACGCCGCCTGCTACGACGCTTCCACCCGCGCCGTCGCCGCGCAGCTCGGCATGCAGCTCACCGAGGTGGAGGACTGGAACTGCTGCGGCGCGACCGAGTATGTGTCGCTCAACTTGACGGCCGCCTACAGCCTGATCGCCCGCAACCTGGCCCAGGCGTCAAAGAACACGAGCACGCATGAACTCGTCGCCCCGTGCAGCGCGTGCTACCTCAACCTGCGCAAGTGCGACAAGGTGCTCGGTCAGGATCCGAAGTTCGCCGGACGCGTCGTCCAGGCGCTGGCAGCCGGGGGATTGAGCTACAAGCCCGGCACCCTGCACATCCGCCACCTGCTCGATGTCCTCTACCAGGACGTCGGCCTGGAGGCGCTGGCCGCCAAGGTCACCAAGCCGCTGCGCGGTCTGCGGGTAGCGCCCTACTACGGCTGCATGATCGTGCGCCCCGAGTTCCACGATGGCGGGGAGGATCCAGAGGCCCCGACCAGCCTGGATGAGATCCTCAAGGCGCTTGGCGCAGACGTAGTGGACTACCCGTTGAAGGCCGCCTGCTGCGGCGGGCACATGACACAGATCAGCGAAGCCACCGGCTTCGATATGATCCATCGGCTGGTCAAGAGTGCCGCCGATCTGAACGCCGATCTGATCGCCACGCTGTGCCCAATGTGCCAGCTGAATCTGGACGGCTTCCAGGGCGCGATGAACCGGCACTTTGGCTCCCACTTCCACATGCCGGTGCTGTACTTCACTCAATTGATCGGCCTGGCGATGGGCATGTCGATGCGCGAGATGGGCATCGGGGAGGAGATCGTAGACGCCCGCGCCGCGCTGTCGCGCATCGGATCCGAGATGGCAGCCGAGGCGGCCGAACCCAAGCGCCCGCGTAAGGATGACAAGGCGCTGCCCATGCCGGCCCCCCTCAAGCGAGCGTAGGAGAGCGTGCCATGACCGAAGAAATCCGTATCGGTGTCTACATCTGTCACTGCGGCAGCAACATCGCCGGCACGGTCGATGTTGAGGAAGTGGCACGTTGGGCAGGCCATCTGACGAATGTCATCTCGTCCCGGGACTACAAGTTCATGTGCTCGAGCCTTGGGCAGGAGATGATCGAGAAGGACATCAAGGAGAAGGGCGTCAACCGCGTGGTAGTGGCATCGTGCACGCCCCACTTGCATGAGCTCACCTACCGCAACGCGCTGGCCCGCGCCGGCCTCAACCCCTACTTCTTCGAGATGGCCAACATCCGCGAGCAGGTCTCGTGGGTGACCACCGACCGCGTCGAGGCCACCAAGAAGGCCGAGGCGCTGGTGGCGGCGGCCGTCAGCCGGGTCGCCTGGCACGAGGCGCTTGAGCCGCTCTTCGTCCCCATCGACCCCAACGTGCTGATCGTCGGCGGCGGCGTGGCCGGTATCCAAGCGGCTCTGGAAATCGCCGATGCCGGCAACCACGTGTACATGGTCGAGCGCGAGCCGTCCATCGGCGGGCACATGGCCCAGCTCGACAAGACCTTCCCCACCCTCGACTGCTCGGCCTGCATCCTCACGCCGAAGATGTTCAACGTCGGCAATCACAAGAACGTGACACTGATGACCTGGAGCGAGGTGGAGAAGGTCGACGGCTATATCGGCAACTTCACCGTCACCATCCGGAAGCGCGCTCGCTACGTGGACACGGGGTTGTGCACAGGCTGCGGCGTGTGCGAGGAGAAGTGCCCGAAGAAGGTTGTGGACGACGTGTTCGAGGCCGGCGTTGGACACCGCAAGGTGGTCTATCGCCCCTTCCCTCAGGCGGTCCCCAACTACCCGGTCATTGACCGCCCCAACTGCACCTTCTTCCAGAAGGGGACGTGCAAGGCGTGCGAGAAGTTCTGCCCGACGGGCGCCATCAAGTTCGACCAGCAGGATGAGGTCCTGACGGTCAAGGTGGGCAACATCATCCTGGCCACCGGCTGGGATCTGTTCGATGCACGCCGGATCCCGCAGTACGGCTACGGCCGGATCCGCAACGTCTTCTCAAGCATGGAGTTCGAACGGCTTTCCAACGCTGCGGGGCCGACGGGCGGCAAGATCGTGATGCGCGACGGTGTCAGTGTGCCCAAGAGCGTGGGCATCATCCACTGTGTGGGCAGCCGCGACAAGCACTACAACAACTACTGCTCGGCCATCTGTTGCATGCAGTCGCTCAAGTTCGCCCACCTGGTACACGAGAAGACCGGCGCCCAGGTGCACAACTTCTACATCGACATCCGTACCCCGGCCAAGGCCTACGACGAGTTCTATCAGCGCGTCTTGGACGAAGGCACGATCTTCATTCGCGGCAAGGTAGCCGAGATCAGCGACAGCCCCCGCACTGCCGAAGAGGAAGGGAAGATCATCGTCCAGGTGGACGACTCGCTGGCAGGACGCCAGCGTCGTATCCCGCTGGACATGGTCGTCCTCTCGGCCGGACTCGAACCTCGGCACGACGCGAAGGAGGTTGCCATCAAGTTCGGCATCTCCTGCAGCGCCGACCGCTGGTTCATGGAGAAGCACCCCAAGCTCGATCCGGTGGCGACGATGACCGATGGTGTGTTCGTCGCCGGCGTGTGCGTGGGCCCGAAGGACATCCCTGCCTCTGTGGCCCAGGGCTCAGCCGCGGCCGCCCGTGTGCTCTCGATCATCGGCCAGAAGGAGATCCAGATCGACGCCGCCACGGCGATCGTCAATGAGGAGTCGTGCGTCGGGTGCAAGGAGTGCATCCCCTCCTGCCCGTACCAGGCGATCGAGTTCCTGGAGGACAAGCGAAAGGCGTACGTGCGAGAGGCGCTGTGCAAGGGCTGTGGCACCTGCGTCGGCACCTGCCTGTCGAAGTCGATTTCGCTGAGGCACTTCACCGACGACCAACTGGTGGCGGAGATGATTGGCGCCATGACGGCGATGAAGATGTTCGAGCAAGCGCAGACGGAGGTGGCCTGATGCCCGAGCCCAAGATCATCGGCTTCCTGTGCAACTGGTGCTCGTACCGCGGGGCCGACACCGCCGGCATGGCCCGCATGAAGTACCCGCCCAACGTCAAGATCGTCCGCGTCCCGTGCAGCGGGCGCATCTCGCCTGAGCTGGTGCTGCGCACGTTCCGCGAGGGAGCCGACGGCGTGATGGTGCTGGGGTGCCACATCGGCGATTGCCACTATAGCACCGGCAACCACCGGACCGCCAAGCGCATGCCAATGCTGAAGAAGCTGCTTTAGTACACCGGCATCGATCCCCAGCGGCTCTACATCACCTGGGTCTCGGCCGCGGAAGGCGAGAAGTTCGCCTCAGTGATCACGGAGTTCACCGAGAAGATGCGCTCCCTGCCCCCGATGAGCGAGGTGCTGCGATGAGCGACCGGTTGACGCTGCTTCGCGAGACCATCGAACGCGTCCTGCCCGAGGTGGAGGGCGTGGTCGCTCTCAAACAAGGCCCGGGCGGCATCGTGGCGCCGCACCTGGATCTCCCATCCCGGCCCGCGGAGCTGGAGGCATTGAGCCTGTGGCCGAAGTACCCTGTCCCCGACACGCTCAAGATCATCCAGAAGGCACATCCGGGGGCAAAGCTGGGCGTGGTCTGCCGCGGCTGTGAGGAACGCGGCATCGTCGAGATGGCCAAGCACGCGCAGATCGATCTGGCGAACGTTCAGCTGATCGGGCTGGAATGCGTCACGGACGAGGCCACGTTCTGCCGTTGCTACAAGCCCTTCACGGCGCATGCCACAACAACCGTGGGCGACAAGATCGAGGGCGTCCCCGATCCACTGGCCGATGCCTTCCTGGCCAAGAGCCAGGAGGAGAGGCTGGCCTTCTGGAAGGAGCAGTTCCTGCACTGCATCAAGTGCTACGGCTGCCGCAACATCTGCCCGCAGTGCTTCTGCAACGTGTGCGCCCTTGAAGATGCGATCTGGGTGGAGACCGGCCGCTTGCCGATGCCCCTGCCCCCCATGTACCATCTGGTGCGCGCCATGCACATGACGGCCAAGTGCGTCGCCTGCCGAGAATGCGAGGAGACGTGCCCGGCCGGGATCCCTCTGGCCATCCAGTTCCGCCTGATGGCGCGCGACGTGCAGCAGATGTTCGGCTACGAAACCGGAGCGGTGATCGACCAGAAGCCGCCCCAGCTGCTCGTGCTCGAAGAGGGCGACTACGCCAAGACCGGCCTGCCGCACTAGCTGGGCCGTCCCAAGCAAGGAGGCACGCGCATGGAGTACCGCAACGTCCTGACGACCTGCCCCTACTGCGGCACCGGGTGCAACTTCCACCTGCAGGTGCTCGACGGGAAGCTCGTTGGCGTCCTGCCCGCGAAGGGCCACGTGATCGCCGACGGCGGGATGTGCATCAAGGGCTGGAACGCCCACGCCTTTGTCCACGACAAGGAGCGTCTGCAGAAGCCGCTCATCCGCAAGAACGGTGAGCTGGTTGAGGCCTCCTGGGAAGAGGCCCTGGGCCTGGTAGCCGAACGGCTGGGCAAGGTCAAGGCGGACAACGGCGCGGACAGCATCGGGATTCTCACCTCGGCCAAGTGCACCAACGAAGAGAACTACATCCTGCAGAAGTTCGCCCGCGCGGTGATCGGAACGAACAACGTCGATCACTGCGCCCGTCTTTGACACGCCCCCACGGTGGCCGGTCTGGCCGCCACCTTCGGCAGCGGCGCGATGACGAACTCGATCCCTGAGTTCGGCACGGACACGAACTGCTTCCTGATCATCGGCTCGAACACCAGCGAAGGCCATCCGCTGATCGCCACGCGGATCATCAAGGCCAAGGAACGTGGCGCGAAGGTCATCGTCATGGACCCGCGCTGCAATCAGGTGGCCAGCTGGGCGGATCTGTATCTCCCCTTCAAGCCCGGCACCGACGTCGCCCTGTTCAACGGCATGATCAACGTGATCATCCAGGAAGGCCTGGCCGATCAGGCATTCATCCAGGAACGGACGGAGGGCTTCGAGGAGCTCAAGAAGCTGGTCGCTGAGTATCCTCCGGAGAAGGTGCAGGAGATCACCGACGTGCCGGCGGACCTGCTGCGCCAGGCAGCTCGCATGTACGCCGCAGCCAAGCCGGCCGCCATCCTGTACGCCATGGGTATCACGCAGCATACGACCGGCGTCGACAACGTCAAGTCGACCGCCAACCTGGCAATGCTCTGCGGCAACCTGGGTATCCCGGGAGGCGGCGTGAATCCGCTCCGCGGGCAGAACAACGTCCAGGGCGCCTGCGACATGGGTGGCCTTCCCAACGTGTACCCCGGCTACCAGGTGGTCACAAACGCCGACGTCCAGAAGAAGTTCCAGGAGGCCTGGGGCAGCACGGGGCCGGCCACCGTCGGGCTGACCGTCATGGACATGGTCAACGGCCTTGAGGAGGGTAAGGTGCGCGCCCTGTACGTGATGGGCGAGAACCCGATGCTCTCCGACCCGGATCTGAATCACGCACGCCACTGCCTCGAGAAGGCGGAGTTCCTCGTCGTTCAGGACATCTTCCTAACCGAGACAGCGCGGCTGGCCCATGTTGTTCTTCCCGGTGTTTCGTTCGCCGAGAAGGACGGCACATTCACCAACACGGAACGCCGGGTGCAGCGCGTGCGGCAGGCCATCGAGCCCATCGGGGAGTCGCGCCAGGATTGGCAGATCGTATGCCAAGTCGCGAAGCAGATGGGTGGGAAGGGCTTCGACTACGCCTCCCCAAAGGAGATCCTGGAGGAGGTGTCGCGCCTGACGCCCAGCTATGGGGGCATCAGCTTCGAGCGGCTCGAGCAGCTCGGCTCGCTCCAGTGGCCATGCCCTGCCCCAGATCATCCCGGCACGGCCGTCCTGCACAAGAACAAGTTCTCGCGCGGCCTTGGCCTGTTCACGGCCATTCCGTACAAGCCGCCCGCGGAGCTTCCGGATGCCGAGTATCCATTGACGCTCACTACCGGCCGGTTGATGTTCCACTTCCATACCGGCACGATGACTCGCCGGTCGAAGAAGCTACACAGCGAGGTACCTGAGGCGTATATCGAGATCCACCCGGATGACGCCCAGCGCATCGGGCTGAACGGCGGCCGGCGCGTCCGTGTGGTCAGCCGCCGCGGGGAGATCGTCCTCGGCGCGCGCATCACCAAGCGCATCAAGCCAGGGATCGTCTTCATCCCGTTCCACTTTGCCGAAGCGGCAGCCAATGCATTGACCAACTCCGCCATGGATCCGGTCGCCAAGATCCCGGAGTACAAGGTGTGCTCCGTCCGCGTAGAACCAGCACCTCAGTAGGTGCGAGGAGCCAGCATGGATATCCGCAAGATCTATGAGTACGCGCTCGAAAGGGAGCATCAAGGGAAGAAGTTCTTCGAGGACAATGCCAGCAAGCTGCGTCATCCTGCTGCTGCAGGCGCCTTCAAGGCGCTCGCCGGTGAGGAACAGAAGCACATCGAGTTCATCAGCAGTCAGATTGCGGCGTTAGACCGCGGCGAGAAACCGACTGCCGCAATGGGCCCGGCCCTCGAGAAGGAGGGTTTCTTCTCGCAGCGGGCCACCTCGGAAGCGCTGGACCAGACGATCACCGAGGCGATGGTCCCTGATCTGCCGGTGCTGCGCACAGCATTTCTGATCGAGCGCGACTTCGCCGAGTTCTATGAGATGTCCGCCAGCAAGGCCGAAGGCGAAGCCAAGAAGGTGCTTGAGATGCTCGCGCGTTGGGAGCGCGGGCACGAGCGCCTCTTCAAGGAGATGCACGACAAGGCCTTCCAGCAGTACGCCGATATGCCGTGGGGGGGCTAGTCTAGAACGGAGAGGGGTGTGCTCCTCGTGGTTGAGGCACAGCCACACCCTGCAATCCTCTCCTCAACTTCGCCGCAGGAGGTG
>JAPLGR010000566.1 GCA_026390045.1 Chloroflexota bacterium
CTCGCGAGATCTCAGCCGCCGGACGGCTCCAATAACTTTCACGCGACTCCATGGGGCCCCGCTCCTATCGTCTCATCGAACGCCTTGGTCGCGGGCTATCTTCCGCTGGATGCAGGGGATTGTCAATCCATGGGCGACGTGTCATGCTATGGGGACCTTTCTTTGAGCCGCTCCATGCACCTCGACAGGGACTACAATCACCGAGTAGGAGTTGTCTTGGGCTGTCACCCGCATGCCTCGGGGGCAATCCTCAGACTCTTGTACCACGCGACCCGCGCGCCCGCCCGCCATCCACTCGGAGCACACCGACACCTGACGGCACATTCTCCCTTGGCTATGTGGCGGACCTGCCCAGACGCCGCGCCGCTCCTCGCATCCGTATCCGGCCGGCGATTCTCTCGCACCCAGGGATAGACACAATGCGTCGGCGATGGATTGTCTGGCTGCTGGTCCTGGCCTTCCTGGCCCTGCTCCTGACCCACTTAGCCGAGGTGGAGCACGTCGTTACGACGCTGCTTCAGGGGAGGGTCGAGTGGGTCCTTGCAGCCGCCGGCTTGCAGGTCCTGTACTACATCGTGTACGCATCACTGTATGTCTCGGCATTCCGCACGGTGGATGTCTCGACCCGCCTCAGCGCCGTCCTTCCTCTCGTGTTCACCTCCCTGTTCGTCAACGTCGTCGCCCCCGCCGGAGGAGTGACCGGAGCCGCCGTCTTCGTGGATGACCTCACACGTCGCGGCCAGCCCTCGGCCCGCGCCGCCGCCGGAACGCTCCTCGTTCTCCTATGCGACTTCGCCGGGTTCTTGGTGGTCCTGCTTGCCGGCCTGACCTACCTGGCCGCCCGCCATGACCTCAAGCCTTACGAGGTGGTCGCCACCGCCCTACTGCTAGCGCTTGTTGGCGCCCTCGCCGCCGCCCTGGTACTGGCGATGTCACGAGTGGACCTGGTGCGCCCTGCTGCTGGGTCTGCAAGGCCTGGTTAACCGACTCGGGGCGGCCATTCACCGCGGCACCCTTCTTCAAGGCGACTGGGCCGTGCGCAACACGGCCGACCTAGAGCAGGCTGGATCGGCCGTGCGTGCTCATCCATCCCGGCTCCTGGCCACGCTGGCCATCGCCCTCGGCGCGCATGGCCTGGATCTGCTGAGCCTGTGGGTGCTCTTCCTAGCTTTCCGCCAGGAGATCGGCGTCGGAGCACTGGTTGCCGGCTACGCAATTGGCGTGCTCTTCTGGATCGTCTCAATCACGCCTCAGGGGATCGGCGTCGTCGAAGGCGTCATGGCGCTGGTGTTTGTCAGCCTGGGGGTTCCCGCACCTCAGGCCACCGTGATCGCACTGGCCTTCCGGGCCCTCACGTTCTGGCTCCCCCTGGGGATTGGCGCCCTCACCCTCCGGCGGCTCGCGCACGGCCCGGCTCAATCGGCCGTGCTCTCGGACGAATGGAAGGTCCATGCTCTTGCGCTTCTGGTGGCCTTGATGGGTGGGATCAACGTGATTTCGGCAGTCACACCCTCGCTGCCCAGCCGCGTCGAATCGTTGCGTCGGCTTTTCCCGCTGGTGGTCCGGCACGGCAGCCACCTTGCCGCCGCCTTGGCGGGATTCGCGCTCCTGCTCATCGCCGATAGACTGTGGCGCCGCAAGCGCTTGGCCTGGGGTCTGGCGATCGCGACGCTCCTGGCATCGGCGGTCGCGCACATGATCAAGGGCCTCGACTACGAGGAAGCAGCCTTGGCCCTGATCCTGGTCATCCCGCTGCTGGCCTCCCGGTCGCTGTTCCATGCGCGCTCCGATCCGCCTTCCGTGTGGCGCGGGCTGGCCACGCTGCTCGCCGCCTTCGGTTTCACGCTTGTGTACGGCACGGCCGGGTTCTACCTTCTGGATCACCACTTCCAGGTCACGTACGCGTTGGGCCCAGCCGTGCGGCAGACCGTCATCCTGTTCACCCAGTTCTACGACCCGGGACTCGAACCGACGACGAGGTTCTCGCGCTACTTCGCCGACTCGATCTACCTGGTGGCCCTTGTCACCACCGGGTATTCGCTGCTGATGCTCCTGAGCCCGGTGCTCGTGCGTCGGCCCGCCTCCGCCGACGCACGCCGGCGAGCTTCCGCGATCGTCGAAGCCCATGGCCGTTCCTCGCTGGCGCGCATGACGCTGTTCGACGACAAGGCCTACTACTTCAGTCCCGGGGGGTCGATGGTTGCCTATGTGGCAAAGGGACGCGCCGCCCTGGCCCTGGGTGACCCGATCGGCCCGCCCGACAACGTTGAAGCCACGGTCCAAGGGTTCCAGCGAATGTGCTCAGGAAACGACTGGGTTCCGGTCTTCTACCAAGTGCTCCCCGACCATCTGGATGTCTACCAGCGGGCAGGATTCGCGCGTTTGTGCGTGGGGCAGGAAGCAGCTATCGATCTTGCTAGCTTCAGCCTCGAAGGCCGCGAACGCAAGGACTTCCGCTCCGCGGTCAACCGGCTTGGGCGGCTGGGCTACCGAGCAGAAGTTCAGGCTCCTCCCATTCCGACGGCACTTCTCAGCGAGCTCCGCCAGGTGAGCGACGAGTAGCTAACCCTGGTACACGGGACGGAGAAGCGTTTCTCCCTCGGGTGGTTCAACGACGACTACATCCGGAACTCCCCTGTCATGATCGTCAGTTCATCAGAGAAGTCTGTGACCGCTTTCGCCAACATCATGCCCGAGTATCGTCTGAACGAAGCCAGTATCGACCTGATGCGCCATCGCCGCGACGCGCCCCCGGGGACCATGGACTTCCTCTTCGTTTCCCTCATCGAGTGGGCCCACGCCAAGGGCTACGACTCCTTCAATCTGGGCTTGAGCTCACTCGCCGGTGTCGGAGAGGAGCCTCACGATCCTGCACTGGAGAAGGGGCTCCACTTCGTCTACGAACATGTCAATTCCTTCTACAACTTCAAGGGGCTGCACAGCTTCAAGGCCAAGTTCAATCCGCGGTGGTCCCCTCGCTACCTGATCTATCCCGGCGCGGCCAGTCTGCCAGCCATCCTCACCGGCATCGCCAGGGCGGATTCGGGCAGCGGCCTGCTGGACGAGATCCGCCCACGCTGAGACTCACCGACTGCTATAATCCCCGCGCATGACCGCTCGAAGCCCGCCGCAAGTCCCCCGGCTTCAGCCCGAGGGGACAAGGCGGGCATTCTTAGGTGGCCTCAGCCGTGTCGTTGTGTGGCATGCTATCAATATGGCATTCAAATACCGCAGAGACGAACACCGGGTTCACCCGATTGTGTATCACCTCGTTCGGACGCCCAAACGGAGGATGGCCGTCTTAGTCGGAGGCGTTGCGGCCGATTGCCAGAAACTGATCGAGAGGAAATGTGCCGAGCAGGGATGGGAGATTCCAAAGTTGGCGGTACAACCCGACCCCATTCATTTGTTCGTGCAAGCGTGG
>JAPLGR010000070.1 GCA_026390045.1 Chloroflexota bacterium
GTACCACGTTGTCCATCTTCAACAGCGGGCTGTCCTTCGGCAGCGGTTCCGGGTCATACACGTCCAGGCCGGCCCCCGCGATCCATCCCTCCTGCAGCCCCCGGATCAGCGCCGCCTGGTCGACCACGGGACCGCGAGCGGCGCTCCCGCCAACCGTCATGCTCGCTTGGAATCTTCACCACGCATCTCAGAACCTGCGCGTCCACTCCTTCGGCCAGCGCTCAATAACCACCTTCTTCTGCGTGAAGAACTCGACGGCATCCAACCCCTGCCCGTGCAGGTCACCGAAGAAGCTCTCCTTCCAGCCGCTGAACGGAAAGAACGCCATCGGCGCCGCCACCCCAATGTTGATGCCGATGTTCCCGGCCTGGGCCTCATAACGGAAGCGGCGGGCGGCCGTCCCGCTTGAGGTGAACAGGCTCGCCTGATTGCCGTACTCGCTGCTGTTGATGAACGTCAGCGCCTCATCAAGCGTCTCGACATGCATCAGCCCAAGCACCGGGCCGAAGATCTCCGTCCGGGCAACCTCGCCGTGGGGCGGCAGGTCCACCAGGATCGTCGGCTTCACGAAGAAACCGTTCTCGTACCCCGGAATCCGGGCGCCGCGTCCATCTACCGGGACGCTGGCCCCTTCCCCCCGACCCTTCCCGATCAGGGACTCAATCCGCTGCTTGCTGGCGGCGCTGATGACCGGCCCCATCTGCACACCGGCCTCCAGTCCGTTCCCCACCACGCGCTTTGCCGCCGCGTTGCAGATCGACTCGGTGAACACCTGCCGTGCCTCGCCGACGGTGATCACCAGCGAGACCGCCAGGCAGCGCTGCCCCGCGCAGCCGAAGGCGCTGTCGGCGATGATCTTGGTCGCCATATCCATCTCGGCGTCGGGAAGCACAACCACCGCGTTCTTCGCCCCACCCTGGCACTGGGCGCGCTTGCCATTGGCCGTTGCCCGGCTGTAGACATGCTTGGCGACGGCCGTTGATCCGACGAAGCTCACCGCGCGGACCGCGGGGTGGTCGAGGATCGCATCCACGGCCTCACGCGCCCCATTGACTAGGTTCACAACCCCCGGCGGGAAGCCGGCCTGCTCCAGCAGCTTGAAGATCAGCTGCATCGTCAGAGGGACCTTCTCGGACGGCTTGACGATCACCGGGTTGCCGCAGGCCAACGCGTAGGGCATGTACCAGAACGGGATCATGCCCGGGAAGTTGAACGGGCAGATGATGGCGCTCACGCCGACCGGCTGGCGGATCATCGTCTCATCGATGCCCGGGGCGATGTCTTCCGAGTTGTAGCCCTGCATCAGCTGCGGAATCCCGCAGGCGATCTCGACGTTCTCGATCGCCCGCCGCATCTCGGCCCGGGACTCGTCGAGCGTCTTGCCGCACTCGACCGTGATGCTGCGCGACACGTCCTCGAAGGCCGTTTCCATGAACTGCTTCAGGCGGAACAAGTACTGCACTCGCTCCACCGCCGGGGTGCGCCGCCAGCCGGGGAAAGCCCGCCCGGCCGCCTCAGCCGCCTGGGCCACCTCGGCCGCCGTGCCGAGCGGGACCCTGCCCAGTACCTCGGCCGTCGCCGGATTGACCACGTCCAGTGTCTCGGCTGCACCGGAAGACCGCCATTCATTGTTGATGAAATCGCCAACCACTTCCCGCTTCCTCATGTTGCTGGTCTTTCCGTTACTCATCTGCCGGCCCCTTTACCTACACCCTGGGCTTCCTTGAGCAGCGCTTTGGCTAGCGCAACTGCCCGGCTGGCATCCGGCGCATAGCCGTCGGCGCCGATCTCTTTCGCAAAGGCGTCGGTCAATGGCGCGCCACCAACCATCACCTTGACCTGTGAGCGCACGCCCAGGTCCTCCAACGCCTCCAGCGTCGACTTCATGTGCGCCATCGTGGTCGTCAGCAGCGCCGATATACCCACTAGCTGCGGCTTGTGCGTACGCACGGCCTCACCGAACTTCTCTGGCCCGACATCCGTGCCCAGGTCAATCACCTCGAATCCGGCGCCCTCGAGCATCATGCCCACCAAGCTCTTGCCGATATCGTGCAGATCACCCTTGACCGTCCCCAAGACGATCTTGCCCGCCGCGGGGACGCCAGCCTGAATCAGCTGCGGCTTGAGCAGCGTCAGCCCGGTCTTCATCGCCCGTGCGGCGACCAGCATCTCGGGCACGTAGAACTCCTCACGCTCGAATCGGTCACCGACCTCTTTCATGGCGCCGATCAAGGCGTCGTTCAGAATGGATGCCGGAGGCTGCCCGGCATCCATGGCCGCCCGGACCCCGGCCTCCACCGCACTTCGATCGCCATTGATGACCTCGTCGTACACGGACTGTAGCAGTGCATGCATGCTTGCCTCCAATGCAGGTTCAGCGCTCCATCAGGATGCGTTCTCCCCAGCTGCCATGTCTCCTGCATGCGCTTCCCGGAAGAGCAGCGGTCCAGCACGGGGCGCAGCGGTCGATCGCCGCAGGACGAACTCGAAGTTGACTTCCATGAGCACAGGGGGCCGCTCCGCCCCTCCCGAGTCCCCACTGATGCGCGTCATCAGCAGGTCAACAGCCGCCTCCGCCAGCGCGGTGTAAGCCGTACTGATGGCCGTGATCGGAGGGACAGAGAAGGAGAACCATTCCACGTCATCAAAGCAGATGAGCGACATCTCGGCCGGCAGGGCAACCCCCGCCTGGCGCAGCGTCCGGATCACGCCCGGCATGATGGCGTTGCTGGCCACGAATATCGCCGTGGGAGCCGGCACCAGCCGCAACAGGTCGTTGGTCGCCATTGCCCCCCATGCGCCGCGATTGGCGCCCAGTTTGACCAGCGACTCATCGGGCTCAAGCCCGGACTGCCGCATCGCCTCGAGGAAGCCCTGCCAGCGGTCGCGATTGCAGGAATGCATCACGTCGCCGCCGATGTAGGCGATACGCTGATGCCCGAGGCTGAGCAGATGCTGCGTGGCGGCCCGGCTGCCGGCACCATCCTCAAAGACCACGGTATCGATCGGGTCATCGGCCAAACGGCGGACGATGGCCACAGCCGGGGTGTGCTGCCCGGCCAGATATCCCAGCAGGTCGGTCTCGGCCACCGACGGCACCCAGATCAATCCATCGACGGCCTGCCCGACCATGTCAACGACGGTCCCGTGCTCCGTCGCCGCGTCGTCGCGTGTCGAAGACAGCAACAGATGATAGCCGCGCGGCGCAATCTGCTGCGAGATGGCATCCGCCAGCGCAGTGTAGTAGGCATTGAGCAGGTTGGGGATGATCAGTCCGATGCTGTGGCTGACCCGCTGGCGCAAGCCGCGCGCCCTAAGGTTTGGCTGGTAGTTGAGGGCGCGGGCGGCCTCGAGGATGCGCTGACTGGTGGACTCGGCCACATAGCCGGTCCCGCTCAGCGCGCGCGAGGCCGTGGCGATCGAGGTTTCGGCCAGCGCGGCTACATCTTTCAGACTGGCACGTCGTCCGGTCCCCACGCTCACTTCACACACTCCTTGCGCCGAACCCCGTTCGCATCCAGCCGACTCGCCACCTTCAGCCCGGATAGCCCGAGAACGTCTACATCCTGGCGCGCCGCGGATCGCGTCAATCCCGAAGGCGATCGAAGACCCTCATGGGCACCGTCAGCGCATCCCCGCCGCCGGATCGAGCGCTTGTACAGCGGCGACAGAATGTCGGACCCAGTCTCGTCCAGATCGGCGACGGACTCCCCGGAAGCCTCCAGCTCGACACCATCGAAGCCAGCTACCACTACCCGGTGAGCATCCCCGACTTCACCCTAACCTCGGGTTTGCGGTCACATCTCGCAGACTGCGGACGTGATCAAGCGCG
>JAPLGR010000141.1 GCA_026390045.1 Chloroflexota bacterium
AAAGGGGATTCAACATGACACAGATGAGTGACAAACGCCCCGGGGATTGCCCCTGCGGATGTCTCAGGAAACGGTTACTGGTTCTGCTGCTTTTTACCTGCTTCGGCGTGTCCATGATGGCCGGATGCGGCGAGCGGCGCAGCGAACAATATCGTCTCGAGGGCGACGCCTATCTCAAACTGCAGAAGGTGAATGAAGCCAGCGATGCATACCACAAAGCGGAGGCCGCAAATCCAAACAACGCCCCTGCGAAAGTCGGGCTTGGGCGATGCTACCTCGTCCAGCAACGCCACGAAGAGGCGCTCGATCAATTCAAGAAGGCATATGAGCTTGACCCAAGCCTCGAGCCCGCCTATGTCGATTCAGTCAATACCCTCATAAGGATGAATCGGATGGACGACGCGATCAAAGTGGCGGGCCAGTATGCCGCCGCGAGCCCCGAGCGCGGAGGGGCATTGTACGGCTTTACCCTTATCAGGGCCGGGCGTGCTTCTGAGGCCGTGACCCTGCTGACCGGATTGCGAGACACGTTCCCGAACTCCGAGGACGTCCGGATCAGCCTTGCGACGGCGCTGCTCGCCCAACAGCAAACGGATAAAGCTGAACAGGAACTCAAGGCTGTGCTCGACGCTATCGATCCCAAGTCGGTTGCCGCGCGGGTGATCCTGTCCGACGTCTACAAGGCGGAGGGCAAGACGGAGGCGAGCATAGCAGAGCTGCGCAAGTTGTCACAGGAGAATCCGAACGACCCCGCCATCAAACTTGCTCTGGCCCGCGGTCTTGCCTATCAGGGCCAGACCGACGAGGCGCAGAACCTCGCCCAAGAAGTCCTCCAGCAAGACCCGGGGTCCGGCTGGGCCAACTACGTCATCGGAAGCTGCCTCATGGACAAGCGGAAGTATGGGGAGGCGCAGCCTTACCTTCAGGCGGCCGAGCAGGCGCTGCCCGGACAGCCCGAGGTGTCGCGCCGCCTCGCTGCGGGACGCGCCGGACGTGAGGGGAAAGCTCCTGCCGCACAGGAGCCTCCTGCCGCGGCGCCGACAGCCGCGGCCGCGGATAGCTGGCAGGTGCTCTGGCAGCAGGCCGCTCTTCAGACCCTCCTGCGCCAGCGCGATGCCCTTCTCGCCAAGGAAAACCAAGACCAAAACCTTCGAGAGACCCTCATAGTGGCGGCGCTGGTCGCGCGTTCCTTTCCGCTCGTGGACCCCATCATGCAGGGGCTTTCTGAGTCATCCCCTCTCCGTGCCGCCCTCGATGTCATGAAAAAAGGCAGCCCGGACGAAATCATGAAGCAGTTCGACGCGTGGCAGGAGAAGGAACAGACCCGGCAGGTGCTTCGCGACAATGCCTTCGGTGTGGCTCTGGCGCGAATCGGGGCGCGGGCGCGCGCGTTTCAAGTATTGGCCAAGTGCTATCAGACCTCGCCCGACAACGCCGTGAGTCTCTACAACATCGCCCAAGTGTTCCAGGAAGCGGGCATGTCAGAGTTCGCCGCAAAGACCTTGCAGCGGCTGATCGCTCAGTACCCCCAGAATGTTGACGCATATGTCCTGCTTCATGCGGTCTTGCGTGACGGTGACACGTTGCAGCAAGCACGTAGCGCCGCCGAGGCCGCCTACAACCTCTTTCCCACCTCGCCGGGCGTTGTTCTCAGTCTCTGCCAGGCATATGTCGATACGAAGGGTCTCGACGCGGCCAAGACGGTGCTCAACCGGGCCTTGGAGACCTATCCCGACGACGCGGTCATGAAAGTCGAGCAGGCGGCCCTACAACTGCAATCCGGCCAGCCGGAAGACGCCCAGAAAACACTCGAACCCTTGACCGTTCCGGCCCAGCTTGCCACTCGGGCGGACGTGATCCGCCCTGCTCGGGCAATGGGACAAAGTGTCGGCGCGTGCAGGCGATACCGACCCAGCCACCATGGCCTTCCCGCTGCGTTTGTTTCTGGCTGCCGCCCAAGTGAAGGCGAACAAGTCCGAAGACGCCGCGAAGACTCTCTCCACCGAGGGACCGTCCCGGCCCTCTCTCGCCAGCCGCGCCCGAGAGATCGCCTTGGAGGCGCTCGGCGGTTCACATGCGGCCTTGTCCGAAGCGGAACAGAATCTCGCCGAGGCCCTCAAGAAAGATCCCGCGGTGCTCGGAGATTA
>JAPLGR010000373.1 GCA_026390045.1 Chloroflexota bacterium
ACGCCGGGTGGCCGAAACCCAGGCGGCGGCGGCCAACCGCCAAGCCGCGTGTTTCGGGCTGGCGGCCGTTCAGAACGAACTGGTCTTTCGAGTAGCCGAGGCATACTACCGGGTCTTTCAGGCCCGCGAATTGGCCGCAGTACGCCAGCAGTCTGTGCGGCAGGTCGAGCAGCATTTGGAGATCGTCCGTGCCCGCGAGCGGGCCGACGCCGCCGTGAAGTCCGACGTGCTGACCGTGCAGGTTCGGCTGGCCGAAGTGAAGGAGGCCCTTATCACGGCCCGTCATCAGCATGATCTGGCCTGGGCGGTGCTGGAAAACGTATGCGGCACTCGCATCGAGCAGCGCGTCTTGCCCCGGGACCTCCCGGCCGCACCGTGGTCTGAGCATGTCCAGCAGGTGGAAGCGGTTGTGGCCGAGCAGGCCGCGGACCGGGGCGTGCGCGCAGCCCAGGCGGGCAAGTACCCGACCGTGAATCTTAACGCGGACTACGACGTATTTACGCCGGATTTAGTCCGCGGCAACGACAGTTGGTTCGTCGGCGTGGTAGTCAACTTCACGCTATTCGACGGCAAGCGGACGCGGAACGATGTCCGCCAGACCGAGGCCAGACTCCAAGAAATCCGCGCCCGGCAACAGCGATTGCTGTTGGACATCGAGTTGGGCGTGCGTCGCACCTGGCTGCAACTTGAGGACGCCAAGCAACGGCTTGAAGTGACATCCCAGACCATCGGACAAGCACAGGAGTCGCTCCGCGAGATCGAGCAGCGCTACGGCGGCCAGATCGCCACGATCACGCAGTTGGTAGACGCGCAAGTAGCGCTCTCCAACGCGATGGTGCGCCGGACGACGGCACTGGCCGAGGTCGAGATCGCCCGCGCCGCGCTGGAGCAGGCAACCGGGAGACTTCGCGAGGTGGTCGGGCGCTGAAAGTCGCATTGTGACTGCCACTCCGCAGGATGGTGGCGACCAGTCACGTCTGGCGTAGTTCACATGGCCTTTGTCACTTTTTCCTGCCTGGACGCATCAGAAGCAGTAGAAAGGCATTAGGTCCGCGCCCTGATTGTGAACAACGATTGTCCACTTTGAACGATTACATGGACGGAGGGGAACTGCAATGACTCGTGCGACGGTCCTTACGAAATGGACGCGATGGGGTGGCCGCATCGTGGTCCTCCTCGCCTTCGCCGTGGGCGTGATCGTACTCATTCTTTGGCTTGCCGGCAAGTTCTCGCCGAAGGTGCCAGCGAAGCCCACAACCCCTCTGTCCCAGTCATCGGACGTTAAGGGTAGCGTGGAACCCGTGCGTCTTGTGCGATTGCCTCTTTACGAATCCGCGGTGGGCACGGTTCGCGCTGTGCATGAGACGACGATTGGCTCGAAACTGCTTGCGCGTGTCATGGAGGTCAACCTCAAGGCAGGCCAGAAAGTCCGCACCGGGGATGTCTTAGTGCGGCTGGATGACACGGATTTGAAGGCCAAGCTACAGCAGGCCAGGGCAGCCGTGGCGTCCATCGAAGCGGTCCGCACCCAGGCAGCCGTTGAGGAGAAGCGCTACGCCCAACTGCTTCAGTCGAAAGCAGTCAGTCGGCAGGAATACGAGAAGGTGGCAACCGCACTGCAATCTGCCGAAGCCGACTCGCGTCGAGCCCAAGAGACTGTCAACGAAGTTCAGGCGACGCTCGATTGGGCGACCATCCGCTCTCCCATCGACGGAACCGTCATCGACAAGAAGGTCGATGTCGGCGACATGGTGACGCCCGGCCAGATGTTGGTCACGCTCTTTGATCCTACACGGATGCAACTGGTGGCCAGCGTTCGCGAGTCGTTGACGCACCGGCTCAAGGAAGGCCAGAGTATCGGGGTGCAAATCGAAAAGCTCAACAAGCAGTGCAGC
>JAPLGR010000540.1 GCA_026390045.1 Chloroflexota bacterium
AATTCCCAGGCACGGACCCCTGCACCTATTCCCACCGGGGCACGCTGCCTGCGTGACTCAGGCGTGCGGGGGGCTGAAATCCCGCTTAGGTAGCAGGCCGAAGCGCACGGCCAAACCGCCCACAGTTAGTCCAGTGGCCCGACAGGCGTTTGCCCAATGGTCTCCGACATGCTGGAAGCAGGGGTCTCCCAATGCTTGACCGTAAGGCGTCGGGAAGGCGCGACGCCCCCGATGTGGGCCGGCTGTATGGTCACGGGTGTTGTAAAGAGGGTAGCCTTAGGGTGAGATCGAGGATGGCACCGCCTTGGCGACCTAGCCATCGACGAGGTCACAAAGGAAAAGGGACATGAAGATCACGATTGGCCACTGTGTGCAACGCTGGTTGAGCGCCATTGCGCTTGTGGGACTGCAGCTTGCGGCTGCCCAGCCGATCCCTGCAAGCGCCTCTTGCAGCCCGTCGCCCACAAGCGGGGACGACACGATTGCCTGTGACGGCGCCAATGACACCGTGGACGCTTTGGCGGGGAATGATTCGGTGTCGGGCGGCGACGGGAACGACTCCCTGACGGGTGGCGATGGCGACGACCAGCTCTATGGCGACAGCGGGCTGGATATACTGCGCGGCGACGCTGGCAACGATCAGATCTACGACTCAGACAGCGTGCAGTTGGTGCGCGGGGGAATTGGAAATGACACGATCACACTCGTTATCACGTCAGGATCCGGTTCCAATTCATGGATCCAGGCCAACGCGGGGAATGACACGCTGACGATCAATTTCGTCGGGAACCCCGGTCTGGTAAACAAGGGCATTGCCGGGGATTCGAACACTACCCGCACCCAGGCGGCCTACGACAGCTACGACCCTACCGACGGCAACGACACGATCACGGTATCGGGCAGTTGGTCTGGGGGCTATGTGGTCCTCAATAGTGGGGATGACTCCTACATCAACAATAGCTCGACTTCGGCCTTCCCCGGAGCGGATGGAGTGCACGGGGGAATGGGAAACGACACGCTGATCGGCGGCTCGGTTGGCGAGTCGCTCGACGGGGATATGGGCAATGACACGCTCCAGGGTCGGGGTGGGAACAACACGCTCTATGGTGGACCCGGAGACGATACGGCGGACTACTCAAGCTCGCCCGGCCCTGTCAATGCCAACCTGGCCACCGGCCAGGCAACCGCCGACGGCTATGGCACATCCGACACGCTGATCGAGTTCGAGAACCTAACGGGTGGCGCCAGCGATGACGTCCTGACAGGTGACGCGGGGCCGAATGTGCTAACCGGCGGTGCCGGCAATGACCTGCTCGACGGCGGGCTGGGGACGGACACCGTCGCGCAAACGGTGGATGCAGATCAGACGCTCACCGACACCCAGCTGACCGGAAACGGGATTGACACCTTGGCGGGCATCGAGAGTGCCCGGCTGGCGGGCGGCGCGTCTGCCAACACGCTGGACGCTAGCGCGTTTTCCGGCACCACCACGCTCGATGGTCTAGCCGGCGATGACGTTCTCCGGGGCGGTGCAGGCAACGACACCTTGACGGGTGGCGCCGGAAACGACACGCTCTACACAAGCGCTGGCGTGGACAGCCTCGATGGCGGCGACGACAACGACACGCTGGTGATCCTGGGCACGAATGTCGTCGGCGACACTGTCTCGGGCGGATCCGGAGTCAACCTGTTCCGCTTCATGCCCGGGACGACCGGGGCACTTGAGGCAGTCTCCGCTGGCGATGACACGCTCGATTTCGGCGTGTTCAGCCTTCCGATCACGCTCGACCTGAGCAACCCTGCCCAGCAGAATGTGGGCGGCGGCCTGCTCCTGACTCTCACAGGCTTTTTCAAGAATGTCATTGGGACCCTATTCGATGACGTGATCACCGGGAACAGCACTACCAACTCGCTATCGGGCCTAGGTGGCAACGACTACCTCGCCGGAGCCTCCGGGGACGACTCGCTGATCGGTGGAGACGGGGACGACACGCTGGACGGTGGAGCTGGGACTGACAACCTGGACGGCAGCGCCGGGACCGATACGGTCGCCAACTACGAGTCCCAGGACACACACACCAGCATTGAGCTAGGGCTCCCTGCGCCGCCGACGCCTCCTGTTCCTACGCCGGTCCCCGCCCAGCCGTCGGATACCGCAGCAACCCCTACGATCGACTGGACCGCAATCCTGGATGACGGCGGGGGGACTTGGTCGCTCAGCTGTCGATCGCCACTCACCCGGCTGCTCCTACACACTGGCGATTACGTCGATTTCACCGGACTGTGTGGCTACAAGGGTCGCCTCCAGGAACAGTCCGAGAATGCTCTCCCTGCCCCGCTCGCCACACCGGCGGCCTATGCCTCCGCGCTGGAGGCGAACCTTTTCCACCAGGGCGCTGCAATCGACATCTTGCCAGACGGAACAACGCTGACGGTGTCCTTCGTGGCTCCTCTCAGCATCGAACGCAAGACGGTCAGCATTCTCTTCTGGGACGCGACGCTCAAGGACGGCTTGGGGGATTGGGTCGCCCTTCCACAGATGGACGCGCAGGGTCCATCCTTTGAAGCCACGCCGCTCTATCCGGAGCTGCCTGAGGATGGTCGTTGGATCTCGCGTGGCGTCCGCGTGACCGCCGCCGGGCGCGTGGAGGCAACGGTCAACTTCACGGGCGTATTTGTGCTGATAGTGGACCCTTGAGCGTCACGCTCTAAACTCCCGGGTTCCCCAACCCGCGAACCACGAGCCGCAAACCAACGATGGGCCAGCCCGATTCTGGGCTGGCCTTCGCGCGGCTCGACAGCCTCCAACGTGCTGACCGGCGATCGCCCTCCTGGGGCACTCACCCAGAGAAGGCATGTCGGGCACGATCCTCCCACCCGGATCCTCTCTGACTACCTGGGGGGCAGATGGGTCGAAGGGCATTCCCTACCGTCCCCGATAGACCTCGGGTTTCTGGTAGAATCCACATTGAAGAATGGCGGGGCAGCACCCAGCCAGAAAGAGACGGCGATACGCGATGAGCATTCAACAGGGTATGGTCATGCGCGGGCTGCCGGCGCCGGTGGAGCGAGGTCCATCGGTTCGGTGTGGCCGCGCTTGACGGCGGCCTCACCCCGGCAGCCGGCTCCGCCAGCCTCGGGCTGGCGGTTTTCGTTCCGCCGCAAGCCGCATGCTACAATCGCCGCGCTCTCCGCCCGGCGCCACGAGGAACCTGATGACCGACACCATCCACGTCTCCGTCGCCTGGCCGTATGCCAATGGCGACCTGCACGTCGGGCAACGGCACGAGCGCGCCGCGCCAGCCGC
>JAPLGR010000468.1 GCA_026390045.1 Chloroflexota bacterium
GACAGCGAGGTGATCACGGACACGACGGGGTGCAGCACATTGGTGGCATCAAGGCGGCCGCCCAGCCCAACTTCAATCGAGCCGGCGTTGACGCCCGCGCGCGCAAAGTGCGCGAACGAGATGGCCGTCACGATCTCGTACGTAGTCAGGTTCGGCACCTGCTCGACCAGCGGCTGGATCTCATTGACGCCTGCGACCAGGTCTGCCTCGGAGATCGGCTCCCCGTCGACCTGGATGCGCTCCGCGAAGTTGATCAGATGGGGCGAAGTATACATGCCGGTACGGTAGCCGGCGGCTCGCAAGCTGGAGGCGATCATCGCCGTAACCGAGCCCTTGCCCTTCGTGCCAGCAACGTGGAACGAAGGAAAGCGCTCCTGCGGATCCCCGAGCAGATGCAGCAGTCGACGCACCCGGTCCAGATCGAAGAGCTCCGCCGAATAGCGGTAGCTCCGCTCCAGACTGTAGTCGACGAAGCTGTACAGGTAGTCGAGGGCGTCCTGGTAGGTGCGAGCAGACATGGCAAGTGATTGTAAGCGTCGGCAGTGAATCCGACAAGACAGGCGCAGCTTGCGCCGCCTCGGAAAGCGCGTTATCATGCTTACTACCCCATTCTCTGGTGCCGAGAGGAGGTCCCCACTCCGCCTGTAGGTATGTCTGCACGTTCCCGAACGTCATTCAGGATTCCAATTCGAGGAGGAAGAAGAATGCGCAAGAACCGCACGTTCCTGGCCTTCAGCCTGTTGCTGGTGGCCTCGTTTGTCCTCGGGGCCTGCGCGCAGGCTACGCCCACTGAGGCGCCCGTCGTTCCGGCGGAAGTCCCCGCAACCGAAGTGCCCCCACCGACCGAGGTGCCCCTGGGCTCCCCAGAGATGCCGATCGTGATGGCGCTGGCACCATCCGCCACCAGCCAGGAGCTGATCGCCGGCGGTGACGCCATCGCCGCCAAGCTCTCCGAGCTGACCGGCTACACCATCACCACCACCATCCCGACCTCGTACGCCGCCCTGGTCGAGGCCATGGGATCCGGCAACGCTCATATCGGCTGGCTGCCTCCGCTGGCGTATGTCCTGGCCTCTCAGAAGGGCTACGCCGACGTGGTGTACGTGGCCATCCGCTCCGGCTCCGACTACTACGGGGCGCAGTTCATCGCCAACGTGGACAGCGGCTTCACGTCCTATTTCGACGCGGCCGCGAATGATGGCGCCGGCGCCAACACAGCAGATGCCGCCACGGCGCTTGTCCAGTTCGACAAGAAGAAGCCCTGCTGGACCGACCCGCTCTCGGCTTCCGGGTACGTCACGGATCCGATCATCCCGAATGACAACGTCTCGGTCGCCATGGACCTCCCCGAGGATGTCCGCGCCAAGATCGTTGAGGCCCTCGGCACGCTAGCGTCAACGGAAGAGGGCATTACCCTGCTAAAGGACGGCGGCTACGACATCAGTGGCCTGTCGGCGCGCGATGACACCTTCTACGATCAGTTCCGGGTCTACCTCGAAGCCTCCGGCATCGACGTAACCACACTGGTCAAGTAGTCCTATACGTGGAATGAGGGGAGGACCTGGTCCTCCCCTCTTTTCTTTCCGGCCCGATGGGCGACGAAGGCGGGTCCAGCGCCCATCGGTTGTGCCCATGCAGGACCTCACCCGCGGGGGCGGCCACCATGCTCAGGATCGAGCACCTGACCAAGATCTACCCGAACGGCGCAGTCGGTATCAAGGATGTCAGCTTCCAGGTCAAGGATGGCGAGTTCCTGGTGGTCATCGGCCTGTCGGGGTCCGGTAAATCGACCCTGCTGCGCTGCATCAACCGCCTGATCGAGCCGACCGAGGGCAAGATCTACTGGGACGACGTGGACATCACCGCGGCGAATCCGGGCGAGATACGCCACATCCGCCGTCAGATCGGGATGGTGTTCCAGCAGTTCAACCTCGTCAAGCGCTCCAGCGTGATGACGAATGTCCTGAGCGGCCGCTTGGGCTACGTCAACCCATGGCTCTCGCTGCTCGGGATCTGGCCGCCAAGCGAACGAGAACGCGCACAACGGGCATTGGAGCGAGTGGGCATTTCCGAGAAGGCCGGCAGCCGCGCTGACGCGCTCTCCGGCGGGCAGCAGCAGCGCGTCGGAATCGCGCGCGCGCTGATGCAGGAACCGCGCCTGCTGCTAGCCGATGAGCCAGTCGCCAGCCTCGATCCGGTGCTCGCTCACTCCATCCTGCAGTACCTGGAAATGCTCAACAAGACCGACGGCACGACCGTTATCTGCTCCCTGCACTTCCTCGACTTGGTGCACCGCTACGCCACGCGGGTCGTCGGGCTGAAGGACGGCGTGAAGGTTTTTGAGGGCCTGCCCGCGGAGATCGATCGCGCGCGCTTCAAAGAAGTCTACGGCGAGGATGCCCAGGAAGTGCGCGCCACCGCGGTGGATTCGGCATGACTGAACGGCCTCGCTGGTTGGGCGCGCTTTCCCTCCTGCTGCCCGGCCTCGGCCAAGCCGCGCGCGGCAATCCGATCCGCGGCCTGGCGGTCTTCGCCGCAGTGGCCAGCGCCCTCGGCGTGGCCGTCTGGTATCGCCATCCGGGCTGGTACATCGTGGTCGCCCTGCTCTGGCTGTGGAATGCCTGGGATGCCCTGCGCCTGCCCTCCGGCGCTCCCCTCCTGCTGGCCACCGCACTGTGGCTGGTCCTGGCGTACGGCATCGGCGTGCAGGTCACGGAGATCAAGCTGGGGGCGCTGTTCCAGAACACCGAGCGCGGCGGGCAGGTCGTGCGCCTGCTCTTCAAGCCAGACCTGATTGCACCGCGCGAGGAGGTCCTTGAGGCCTCCGTGCGCATCCAGATCCCATGCGGGGACAATCCGCCCAGGGCCCAGAGCACCGAGAACGGCGTGACGATCTCGCTGTCGCCGGATTGTGCCGGTGTCAACGAGATGCTGCTCCTGACCGCGGACGGGCTGTGGCCCGACTACCCCGTCGAGCTGATCTGGCGCAGCGCGATCGGCTCCTATCGCCAGCTCGGCGGAAACGCTGATGAGCAGCTCGTGCTGCAGAGCGACGCGGACGGACATCTGAGCGGCGCCTTTGCGGTGCCGTCCAACGCGCTGATCGAAGCCGGCATCGGCGCCGCGCCCGACCTGCACATGGTTGTCCTGACTCAGCGCCGCGCGATCGGCGGGTACACGCTCTCGCGCAACGGGGCCTTTGTGGTCCAGGGCATCTATGAGACGCTGGCACTGGCCCTGCTGACGACCGTGCTGGGCGCTGTGCTCGCCCTGCCGGTGAGCTTCCTGGCCGCACGCAACCTGATGAGCGGCAATCCGATCACGACCATCATCTACTTCGCAGTGCGCACCGCCCTCAACCTGTTGCGGTCAATCGAGGCATTGATCTTCGGCATCATCTTCGTCATCATTGTCGGCCTGGGCCCGTTCGCCGGGATGCTCGCCCTGACGTTGCACACCATCGCTGCACTCGGCAAGCTGTACTCGGAGGTGATCGAGGGCATCGATCCGGGCCCGATCGAGGCCATCCGCGCCACCGGTGGCACCTGGGCGCAGGTAGTTCGCTACGCGGTCATCCCGCAGATTGTCCCGCCTTTCATCGGGCTGACGATCTACCGCTGGGATATCAACGTCCGCTCCTCG
>JAPLGR010000088.1 GCA_026390045.1 Chloroflexota bacterium
CACGCGTCGTTCGGGGTCCCAGATCACCAGGTCGGCATCGGATCCCGGCTGCATCGTCCCCTTGCCCGGATAGAGGCCGAAGATCTTGGCTGCTTTCGTCGATGTCAGCGCAACGAACTGGTTCGGTGTGAGCCGCCCCGAACCGACAGCGGTCGTCCACAGGATCGGCATGCGGTCCCCAACGCCGGGCACGCCATTGGGGATGCGCGTGAAGTCGGACCGTCCGAGCTCCTTCCCCGGAATGGCCACTCGCTTCCCCTCATAGACAATCGGACGGCTGCCGTCAAAGAAGAACGGGCAGTGATCGGTACCAATCACCTGAAGACTTCCATCGGAAAGGCCGGCCCACAGTGCGGCGTTGTCCTCGGCAGACCGCATGGGCGGCGAGCAGATCCACTTGGCGCCATCTTCGCGGCGGAGGTCATCGATGGTGAAGAACAGGTACGCAGGGCAAGTTTCCCCCATCACCGGCGCACCGCGCGCGCGGCCGTACCGCAGCTGGTCCAGCTCGCCGGCGACGTTCACGTGTACGAGGTAGAGCGGCGCCTGTGCCTGGGCAGCCAGGGCGATCCCGCGCAGCGCCGCTTCCACCTCGCCCCAGGCGGGCCGCGTCAGCGCGTGCCATTCCGGACTGGTATGCCCGGCGGCCAGCGCTTCAGCGACCAGCAGGTCGATCACGTCGCCGTTCTCTGCGTGCAGCATGGTCAGCAGCCCATGCCGCGCGGCGACGCGCATCACCTGGAAGATCTCCCCATCCTGCAGGCGCAGACGGTTGTTGTACGCGGTGAAGACCTTGACCGTAGTGATGCCCGCGCCAACCAGCGACGGGATCTCGTCCAGAACGCCCTGGCCCAGCCGGGTCACGTTCATGTGGAAGCCGAAGTCGATCGCCGCCTTGCCGTCCGCCTTGGCATGCCAGGCCTCAACGCCGCGCAACAGCGATCCATCCTCCGGTTGAGAGACGAAGTCCATGACGGTGGTCGTGCCGCCGAACGCTGCGGCCTTGTGGCCGGTGTAGTGATCGTCGGACGAGACCGTGTCGGCCATCGGCAGATCGAAATGCGTGTGGGGATCAACGCCGCCCGGCATGACCAGCTTGCCGGTTACATCGACAACCTTCGCGCCCTGCGCCTGGAGCGAGGGGCCCACGGCACACACGCGTTCGCCTTCGATCAGGATGTCCGCCTTGACCGAAGCCTCAGCCGTGACCAGCGTCCCGCCCTGGATCAAGAGCTGTCCCATCGCGCCTCCCGCACGCCGTGGGTGGAGCTTGACCTCTCCATTATACGAATGCGCGGCCGGCACGGCCGTGCCGCCTACATTGGCCGCTCGCGCAGCATCCGCCAGAGGCGGTCCCGCTCTGCACCCGGGGCAATCGTCAGCTCTGTCACGTCCCGCGCCGAGAGGAGGCGGTCGCCCGTGGTGTACACGAAGGTGAAACGCTTCCAGCGCTCGGAGTGGATCGGATGAGGCAGGGCCTCCATCGGACCCAGCTGGACCTTGAAATAGGGCTCATCGGCGTGGGGATGCTCGGGCTCATCCCGCAGAAGATCGGCGCGCCGCACAAGCTCGAAGCCTCGCACCGGCGCTGCCTGGCGCACCGACCACCGGTCCTCACCGAAGCCGGCTGTCTGGTAGAAGGCCAGCCAATCGACGCGTAACGTCTTGGGCGCCGTGTCCACCGGGATCCGGTACCAGCCCAGCACACGGGCGATGTCCAGATCACGCGGCTGGCGAACCACGGCCACCAGCACCAGGTCATCGGCGTGGATCGCGTGCATCCCCCTCTCTCCCCCTTCCGATTCGTTTCGCTCGACTACGGCGCTCCCAGGAGTGCTGCAAGAGCCTGCTGCTCATACGTCCCACGCACTTCACGCCGCGACAGGTAGAACAAGCCGTCCGGCCAATGCACATTGCCGAGCCCCAGCCCGGCACCAGACGTATAGCCGGCGCTGATCACGGCAAGCAGGCTCTCCTCAGTCACAATCCCAAACGGATAGGCAAAGGAATGGATCGGCTCGCCCAAGGCGGTCTCAATGGCGGTTTTGGAGAGCACGATTTCTCTGGCCAGGTCCTCGCCAGAGAGGTCCGCGAGTGAGCGGTGGGTCATCCCGTGTCAGCCGATTTCCCACCCGGCGTTGCAGAGCATTTGCAGACTCTCTGCATTGAGGAAGCCCTCGACACCGATCCGGTTTCCAACCACATAGACAACGCCGACCATACCGCGCGCCTGCATGCGCGGATAGGCCAGCTCGAGCAGGTCCTTGTTCCCGTCATCAAAGGTCAGCACAACCGGTTGGCGGGGCAGCGACGCGCCAGTCCGAATCGCATCCACCAGGTCCTGCACGGTGATCGTCTCGTACCCATGAGAGATCAGGTAGTCAAGCTGCTGTTCGAATCGCTGCGCCGAAATCGTGTAGCGCACCGGAGGTGTGTCCGCAAGCACATGATGGTAGAGCAGGATGGGGACTGTGACAGCCCGCGGCCGATACCGGCCGGGGAAGTCGTCCGTGGGGTCGGCGGGAAGGAGAATCGGGCCACTTGGCGCAGGCACCGAGGTCGGGACGGATTCGACTGACGGGAGGACAGCTGAAGAGCTGGGTATCGATGCGGTCGGTGCAGCCGCATCCCCGTCACTGATGGCGGCGCTAGCCTGACCCGTGCATCCGGCTGCGCCCAACGCCATGGCCACAGCCAGAAAGGCGGGGCCCAGCCGGCCCCGCCCTGCCCCCCGAGGAATCGGCCGATGACTAAAGGCTCTTGAGGACGCCACTTCGGCGGTTGAACTCCTCGATCCGCGCGTCGATCTCGCCCACCTGCCCCTGGACCGCGGTCCAGTAGTCGGACGCGTGCCACTGAGCCAGGATCTCCTCGTACGTCCGTCCCTGCTGCTCCACCCAGGTGTAGTACTTCAGGTTGTGCACGCGGCGCCGGTCTTCATAGCGGAGTTCGAGCAGATGATCGGTCGAGGCGCCGTGCAGGTAGCGGGCAAAGTCGGCCGCCGCGTCCGTTTCGCCGTAGGCACCGAACTCCGCGTGCATTTCCTGCAGGCGGCTGCCATACAGCTCCATAGAATCGGTGAGCACGGTCAGCAGCACATCATGCTTGCCAAGCTCGTAGTACTTGGCCATCTTGATGCACGAAAGCACGTTGGCGATGCCCGAGAAGCCAAGCAGATCCAGCCTTGAGGCCAGGCCCTCCGGGACGCCGCGCTTCGCCAGGTAGGTCCGCCCGGCCTTCTCGTTGAACAGGCGCGCCAGGCTGACCACCGCCGCATCATCGATTGCCACAACTACGTCGGTGTTCTTGACATTGTGGATCCATGGGACGTGCTTGTCACCGATGCCCTCGATGCGGTGTGCGCCAAAACCGTTCTCCAGCAACGTTGGGCATTGCAGCGCCTCGCTGGCGGCGACCTTGCTGCCCGGGAAGGCCTGCTTCATCGCGTCGCCGCAGGCGATCGTCCCGGCCGAACCCGTGGTCAGCGCCAGGCCGCGATAGGTGTCGCGTGGACCGAGTTCCTTCTTCAGCACCTCCTGCATCGCCTGCCCGGTCACCTCGAAGTGCCACAAGTAGTTGCCGAACTCCTCGAACTGGTTGAAGATCATCAGGTCCTGGCCCGACTTGCGCAGCTCCCAGCACTTGTCGAAGATTTCCTTGACGTTCGACTCGCTGCCGGGCGTCTTGATAACCTCTCCGGCGATCTTCGACAACCACTCAAACCGCTCCTTGCTCATGCCTGCCGGAAGGATGGCGATCGACTGGCACCCAAGCAGCGCCGAGTCGTAGGCTCCTCCACGACAGTAGTTGCCGGTCGAGGGCCAGACCGCCTTCTGCGTCGTCGGATCGAACTGCCCGGTGACCAAGCGCGGCACCAGACAGCCAAAAGCCGCGCCGACCTTGTGCGCTCCTGTGGGAAACCACTTCCCGACTAGCCCGATAATGCGCGCCTCGGTACCGGTCAGGCTGCTCGGGAACTCCAGATAGTTCACGCCGCCGAAATCGCCGCCCTTGGCCTGCGGTGCATTCTTCCAGGTGATGCGGAACAGGTTGAGCGGATTGACATCCCACAGGCCGACCTGCGCCAGCCGTTCCTTGATCGCCGGCGGGGTGCGGGCCGGGTCCTTCATCTGTGCAAAGGTCGGGATGACGATTCCGCGTTCACGTACGCGCCCCAGGGCGCGTTCCAGCCGATCGGGGTGCACCGTCAGATCGATCGTCGTCATGGGTAAAGACCCTCCAAGGATAGTTGAACAGAAGGTGCCTATCAGGGCTGCAGCCGTTTACCTGCGGGCGCTCCATCTTCCGATGGGGTCTCACGCGCCACGTACAACGGCCGCCCCTTCGCCTCGTCATACAGCCGGCCAATGTACTCGCCCAGGATCCCCAGGGAGATCAACTGCACCCCGCCCAGGAAGAGAACCGCGATCAGGGTCGAGGCCTGGCCGAAGAAGGCCTGATGCCCGATCAGGCGCGTGATGATCACCACCGGAATGGCAAGCACGCTGAGGCCAGCGCTGATGAACCCGAGGTACGTCGCCAGCTGCAGCGGGAAGTACGAGAAGCCGGTGACGGCATTGAGCGCCAGACGCAGCATCTTGCGGAAGGGGTACTTGGTCACGCCGGCCTTGCGCGCCACGCGCTTGTATTCCACCCCGGTCTGACGGAAGCCAACCCAGGCCGCCATGCCCCGCAGGAACCGATGGCGCTCCCGCATGCACTTCAGCGTGTCGATGACTTGGCGGTCCAGCAGACGGAAGTCCCCAACGTCGAGTGGGATCTTGACGTCGGTGATGCGGTAGATGATCCGATAGAACGCCGACGCGGTCACGCGCTTGAACCAGGTCTCCCCCTCCCGCTCTGCCCGAACGGCGTAGACGACTTCGTACCCCTCGCGCCACTTCGCCACCAGATCGGGGATTAGCTCGGGCGGGTCCTGCAGATCAGCGTCAATGATGACCGCCGCCTGACCGCGGCAGTAGTCCAGCCCGGCGGTCACCGCGATCTGGTGTCCGAAGTTGCGGGCAAAGATGATGGGCCAGACATGCGCATCGGTTCGCGCCAGCGATCGAATGGCCTCGGTGGAGCCATCCGTCGATCCATCGTCCACCAGAAGCAGTTCCCAGTCGACGCGCATCGACGTCATTACCGCCGTCACACGGCGATACAACTCCGGCAGGTTCTCGATCTCGTTGAAGATCGGAGCAATGATCGACAGCCGGGTGAACCTCGCCGCCGCGCCCGCCTTCGGACGCCGTGATGCGGAGCCGACCGCTTTCGTGGATCGCGTTTTCTCAGCCACTGGCCACCGCCTTACGCAGCGCTTCAAGCGTGGGCGTGATCAGCGCCGCCTGGCCGGAGGCCTGCATCGCCGCCCGCACGTCCTTCAGCCCGTTCCCGGTGTTCAGGACCAGCACCCGCCACTCCGGAGAGAGCAGGCGCTGCTGCTGGGCCTGCACCAGGCCGGCATACGCCGTCGCTCCGGCCGGCTCGGCGAACACCGCCGCCTCCCGGGCCAGATCGCGCATTGCCGCCAAGATCGCCTCGTCTTCGACAGCAAGGTACGCACCGTGTGTCTCCCTCGCCGCCCGCACGGCGCGCACACCGTCACGCGGCAGGTCGACCGAGATGCTGTCGGCCATCGTGGTGGCGCTCACCGGTTCAATCATCTCGACGCCGCGCACGAAGGCGTTGTACACCGCCGCCGATCCAGTCGACTGCACGCCAAACAGCCGGGGCATGTGCTCGATCCAACCGAGCTCGAGCAGGTCCTTGAGTCCTTTGTGCAATCCGGAGATGATGTTGCCGTCGCCCACCGAGACGAAGATCGCCTCAGGCGCGTCCCACTGACGCCGCTTCGGATCGGCGCCGCCTGTCTGAGCGCGGGTGAACTGCTCGCAGATCTCGAAGGCGACGCTCTTCTTGCCTTCAGCGGTGAATGGATTGTAGCCGGTGTTGCGGCAGTACCAGCCGAACTCGCGCGCCGCCTCCAGCGTCAGATCGAAGGCCTGATCGTAGGTGCCCTCGACCAGGAAGACGCGCGCCCCAAACATCAGCAGCTGCGCAACCTTGGCCGGCGGGGCAGTCTTCGGAGCGAGAATGACCGCTGGCTGTCCGGCGGCCGCCGCCATGCCGGCGAGCGCCGCACCAGCGTTGCCCGTCGAGGCGGTGACGACTGTCTCGGCGCCGATCTGCTGTGCCCGCGCAACGACCACAGCGCTGGCGCGGTCCTTGAACGACGCCGTTGGGTTGCGGCCATCGTCCTTCAGCCACAGCCGCTCGACGCCTGCCTTCCGCGCCAGCCTGGGCGGGTGCAGCAACGGCGTCCATCCGACCGCGCGCAGCGCGGTCCCCATATGACCAGGATCTGCAACCGGCAGGAGCGGCAAGTAGCGCCAGATCGAGAGATCGTCGGAACCTTCGATGCCTCCCGGCTGCACTTGCCGGCGAATGGCATCGAAATCGAGGATGACATCGAGGTTGCCGCCGTCCACCGCGCAGGTGTATGTCACCTCGTCCGGCGCGTACTGCTTCCCGCACAGGGAACAGCGGTAGCCGGCAAAGTCCCCCATGCTAGATGCCTCGTTCGCCGCGGATGTACGGGAGGCCGAGCGCCGAGGGTGCTCC
>JAPLGR010000098.1 GCA_026390045.1 Chloroflexota bacterium
GGCTCTTGGGCGCGGCCGGATGTGCCGCGACCCAGTGGCTGGTCGAGACGCTCACCGGTCAGACCACGGGGCGGCCGGCGTGGATCGTCCCGGCGCTGGCCGCGGCAGTGGCCGTCCTGGTCCTCATTCCGGCTGTTCAGATGCTGGCACTGCCGCTGGGCGACCTGGTCGAGGCGGCCCGGCGCGTCGAGGCCGGAGATCTCGATCTGCACGTGCGGCCGCGCGGGGCGCGCGAACTGCGCGCCCTGGCGCGCGCCTTCAACGCCATGCTCGACCGGCTGCGGCAGAATGAGGTTCAGCGCCGGCAGCTGCTGGCCGATGTGACGCACGAGCTGCGCACGCCGGTCGCTGTGCTGCAGGGAAACCTGGAGGCCATGGTCGACGGCGTGTACCCAGCCGACGCCGAGCATCTGGTCCCGCTGGTGGAGGAGACGCACTTGCTCTCGCGGCTGATCGACGACCTGCGGACGCTGTCGCTGGCTGAGAGCGGGGTGCTTGAGCTGCACCGCGAGCCGACCGATCTGGGCGTGCTGGTGGGTGAGGTCGTCGCCGCCTTCCGCACCCAAGCTGAGGGCGCCGGAGTGGACCTGCGCGCTGATGTTCCCGATGACGTGCCGCTGGCCGAGATCGACCCGCTGCGCCTGCGAGAGGTTCTGATCAACCTGACGGCCAACGCGCTGCGGCACACGCCGCGGGGCGGCGAGGTGCGGATCGCCGTGGCGGCGATCGCGAACGGCCTGCGCTTCTCGGTGGCCGATACCGGGACAGGGATCGCCCCGGAAGATCTGCCTCACGTCTTCGAGCGGTTTTACAAGACCCCCGACTCGACCGGCAGCGGGCTGGGACTGGCCATCGCCCGCAACCTTGTCCTGGCGCATGGCGGGAAGATCGAGGCCGAGAGCGCGGCCGGACGGGGGACGACGATCAGCTTCTCGCTCCCTCTCGAGCCGCCGGAAGGGCCCGCGGCCGCCGCGTAGCAGATTCGGCGCCCTAAGCCGAGGGCGGCGAGTTGCCCAAGTCAAGATCCTCGCCCCCTGCCCTCCGGTTGCCCTCCAGGGCCTGAAGATGGAACACGCGCAGAGGCCGCTGCGCGGCCTGACCGCGATTGTTCCGACAAAGACAGGCGAACCGCTGGCCGCCGATGGCACTTTCCTCGCCCGCGATCCGCCACCGCCCGGTCCACCTCCGGGGCATGCTCCCCGCGGCGGAAGCCATCCCGGAGCGGACGGCCTACCGCTTGAGCCCGCCCAAGGCGATGCCCTCGATGAACTGCTTCTGGGCGACGAAGAAGACCAGGAGCAGCGGCAGGATGCTGAGCAGCGCCCCGGCCATGAGCACAGTGTACTTGCCACCCAGCGTCAGCTGCTGCTGGAAGAACGCCAGCCCGACGGTCAGCGTCGTGTTGGGGGCGGCGGGCAAGTAGATCAGCGGGTGCAACAGGTCGTTCCACGCTCCCTGGAAGGTGAAGATCGCCAGCGCCGCCAGCGCCGGTTTGGCCAGCGGCATGTGCACGCGCCAGAAGATCTGGAACAGCGATGCCCCATCCATGCGGGCGGCGTCCACCAGATCCCGCGGCACGGTGAGAAAGTACTGCCGCAGAAGGAAGGTCCCGAAGGCACCGCCCCAGAACGCCGGCAGCCACAGCGGCACGCTCGTCCCGATCAGGTGCAGCCACTTGAAGACGATGAAGTTGGGGATGAGCGTGACCTGCGCCGGGAGCATCATCGTCACCAGCAGCAAGGTGAAGAGCAGGTTGCGGCCGCGGAAGCGCACGATGGCGAAGCAGAAGGCGGCCATGGCGCAGGTGAGCAGCTGCCCGACAGTGATGAGCAGCGAGATGTACGTGCTGTTGAAGAACAGCAGCGGGAAGTCGATGTCGACCGCCAGCAGGTCGCGGAAGTTCTGCAGCGTCGCTGTGGGTGGGATCAGCGTGCGGGTGAACTGGTCCGCTGGCAGCTTGAAGGAGGTCGAGACCATCCACAGGAACGGGACGACCATCAGCACGGCACCCGCCGCCAGGAAGGCGTAGGTGAGGAGGTCCAGGATGAGCTTCTGCCGCTGCCGGGTCATCGGCCGCTCCTACTCATAGACCACGAACCGGCGCTCAAGCCAGAAGTAGACTGCCATCAGGATCAAGACCAGGACGGCCAGCTCGACCGCCTGGGCGCTGGCCCCGCCGTAGTTGAAGAAGTTCCAGGCGTTGCGGTAGATGGAGAAGACGACGACCGGGAAGCTCGAGTCCCCCTGCCCTCGGCGGGTCATCATGTAGATGTAGTCATAGGCCTGCATGGCGTTGATGGTCGAGATGATGGTCTGGAAGAAGATGCTCGGCGTGATGAGCGGCACGGTGATGCGGAAGAACTTGTGGGCCTCGGTCGCCCCGTCCACCGTGGCCGCCTCGTAGTATTCCCTGGGGATGGCCGTCAGGCCGGCCAAGAAGATGATCATGCCTTCCCCGATGGCGCCCCAGATGTTGACGATCAACACCGCCGTGAGGATGTGGTCGGCGCACAGCCAGCACACGCCCTGCCCGCCCAGGCGCTCAATGATCGCGTTGAGGATGCCGAAGTCGCGGCCGAGGATCAGGTTCCATACCAGCGCCGCGGCGACCGCCGACGTCACAGCCGGCAGGAAGTACATCGTCCGGAACAGGCTCACGCCACGGATCTTGCGGTTCATAAGGACCGCCACGAGGAGCGAGAGGACGACCACACCGGGGACGTACAGCGCCGAAAACTTGAGGGTGTTGGTCAGGGCGCGGATGAACTT
>JAPLGR010000377.1 GCA_026390045.1 Chloroflexota bacterium
ATTAGCGAGGATCTCGGAGGTGAGTGGCCGCGCCTGAGCCTGGAGGAAGCCCTGCACCGCGATCCCGACGTCATTCTTTTCCCGCGCTCCGAATCCTTCGCGCCGGAACTCGAGGAATTCCAGCGTCTGCCCGGTTGGCGAGACCTGCGGGCCGTGAGGAATCGTCGGATGTACTTCGTCTCCGACGACATTATTCGCGCCAGCCCGCGCTTGGTGGATGCGCTGGAAGAAGTGGCCCGCGCGCTTCACCCGCCGGAGGGCGCGCCCAAGGAGGCCGAGCGATGACGCTGGCCGTCACGCGCCGCAATGTTCTTACCCTGACGCTGGCGCTCGTCGCCGGTCTGCTGGTCGTTGGTTTGGGCGCCCTGGCGCTCGGTGGCGTGCATCTGTCGCTGGGTGAAGTCTGGGCAGGCTTGCGAGGCACCGCCGCGCAGCCGGAGGCCAGCACGATCGTGCGGGAAATCCGCCTGCCGCGAATCTTGCTGGCCATGCTGGTGGGCGCCGCGCTGGCGGTTTCGGGCACGGCGTTGCAGGCCCTGCTGCGTAATCCCTTGGCCGATCCCTACGTCCTGGGCATTTCGAGCGGCGCAGCTCTGGGCGCTATCATCGCCCTCTATGTAGGAGGGCGGGTCGCGGCTGCTTCGCCGCTGGTGGCGTTCGCTGGCGCGTTGCTCACCACGGCGTGGGTTTACTTGCTCGGGCGCAGAGCCGGGAGACTGGCAAGTTACACCTTGGTGCTCGCCGGCGTCATCACCGCCTCCTTCCTTTCCGCAGTCATCCTCTTCGTGCTGACGCTTCTCTCCACTCGCGATGTGCGTGGAATCGCCTTCTGGCTGATGGGCGACTTGAGCGTCGTGACCGACATGCAACTTCGCATTTTGCTGCCCGTGGTTGCCCTCGGAATTCTGGCGCTCTACGCTTTCGCGAAAGACCTGAACGTCTTGCTCCTGGGGGAAGAAGAAGCGGCCCACCTGGGCGTGAATGTGGCGAGGGTGCAGACGGCTGTTTTTCTGTTGGCGTCGCTGCTTACCGGGGTGGCGGTGTCGGTGAGCGGCGCTATCGGTTACCTTGGCCTGCTGGTGCCGCACCTGGGACGCATGGTCGTGGGGAACGACCACCGCACGCTTCTCCCCACGGCCGCGCTGGGCGGAGCCATCGTCTTGACGCTTTCCGACACGCTGGCGCGCACCGTAGTGGCGCCGGCCGAACTCCCCGTGGGCGCGGTGACGGCGGTCGCTGGCGCGCCGGTGTTCATCTACCTGCTAAGGCGGACAGCAGGGTAGGCGGAAGGACTGTGGAGAGTTCAAAGTTGAAAGTTGAAAGTCGAAAGGAAGGACAAAGCGGCCAGAGAGAAAACGGCTGCTGATTTTCGGGACCTAAGACCTTGAACCTTATTTCTGGCGCTCAACAACTGGCACCTGAGACCTTGCCGCGTGAGTCTGGCGTGTGCTTGCGCGTGGAAGATGTGACCTACCACTACCCGCACTTCGAACTCGCCGCCACGAGTTTCGTGGCCCCCGTGGGCGAACTTGCCGCCATCATTGGGCCCAATGGTTCCGGCAAGTCAACCCTGCTCGAAATCGTGAGCGGTCACTTGAAGCCGCGGGCGGGCGGAGTGTGGCTTGACGGATTGGACCTTCATCGCCTGCCGCCGCGCGAGCGCGCCCGGCGCGTGGGCTTGGCGCGGCAGGACGCGCCGTTGCTGTTCTCCTTCGAGGTTCGAGACTTCGTGCGGCAGGGCCGCCACCCGCATCTGGGACGGAGTCTCTTCGAATCGCCGGAAGACGAGCGCTGGGTGGAGTGGGCCTTGGAAATGACCCAACTCACTTCGCTGGCTGACCGCCGCGTGACGGAGATCAGCGGCGGCGAGTTCCAGCGCGCCGTGCTCGCCCGGACGCTCGCGCAGCGGCCGCGACTCGTGCTGCTCGACGAGCCTACGGCCAATCTGGATATCGGCTATCAGATTGAGATGCTGCGCCTGCTCCGCCAGCTTGCGGCTGCGGAGAACTTCGTGGCGGTCATCGTCACGCACGAGCTCAACCTCGCGGCGGAGTTGGCCGATTACCTGGTTCTTCTCGACGCGGGACGTTGCCTCTGTCAGGGAGAACCCGAGCAGGTGCTCCAGTCGGAACTGCTGAGCCGAGTGTTCCGCACACCGGTGGCCGTGGACCGCAACCCCTCCAGCGGCCGGCCGCGCGTCACTTGGGTCGCGCCCTGAAGTCACACCAGCCTCATCGGCCCCCTGTTTT
>JAPLGR010000491.1 GCA_026390045.1 Chloroflexota bacterium
TGTTCAGCTCCCCTGAACAGGCGCTCATGGCCGTCGCGATGACCGAGATCGGCAAAGCCTATGGCATGCCGGTATACATCAACGTCAATCTCAGTGATGCGAAGACCCTCGATGCACAGGCTGGGATGGAGAAGCTGGGCACGTTGATCCCAGGCATGCTGGCCGGTGCGGACCTCTTCGGCCACGCCGGTATCGTGGGGCAGGACCATGGTGGGAGCCTCCTGTGGCTCGTCGTCGACAATGAGGCTGCAGGTTTCGCCAAGCGTGTGCTGCGTGGCTTCACCATCGATGCCGATACCTTGGCCGACTCAGTCGTCGCCGATGTGGGCCCGGCAGGAAACTACCTCATGCACGAGCATACGCTCCGTCACTATCAGAAGGAGCTGTGGTTTCCGAGCACCATCTGGACGCGAGAAACCTTCGATGCCTGGCAGGCCGGGGGGCAACGCACGGTCACCGACAGGGCCCGGCGGCAAGTGGACGCCATACTCACGGAGCACCGGCCAGAGCCCATGGATCCCGATCTATCCAACGAGATCGAGAGGATCGTTGCCGCGGCGCGGCGCGAATTGACACCAGCGTGAGGAAAGGCGCGCCATCGGTCCGTCCGGCTCATCGTCAGAACTGGCGGCTTGTCTGCCCGGGTCGTCCTTCGATGACCCTACTGGTGTCTGAGCTACCCGGATCGGGGTCTGTCCGGCTGGACCCCGGACGGCTGCAGCTTCACCCTTGGCCGCCGGTCAGGGCAACCACCCCGCTACAGGGGTCTGTAGAAGACTTGATTCGTGAATTCACGCCCGCTCACACCGAGTCACTCAGCCTTCCCGGCCGTCGCTTTGTGGACCACGGGGCAGCCGATACAGCACGGCCTGGATCTGCCGATGATCCGAGAGACCTCGTCTCCTCATCGCTCATCTGAAGCTCTTGCCAATAGCGGGGGCTGCCCCTCTCTCTGCTCTTGCGGAGACACCCTATCGATTCCGATATCCCCGAGAAGATCCAGGCGCAACGTTGAGGCTCGTTCGCCAAGGCACCTTCAGTCACCAGCGCGGCCAGGCGCCGAGATATTCGCGGGCATCAGTCCTTCTGACATCTCCAGTTGTCGTCGAAACGCCAGCGCGGACCTGCACCGAGATCTGCCAATCGGCGCTCATCTTGGCCGTCTTCGTGTCCACCTTCTTCGTCTTGCCCTGGGCAACACTGGTGCATCAGAGCCCGGCAAGGGCGCAATCTGATCTCCGACATGACAACGCCCGTGCAGTCAGGTCTTCACCGCGAGGACGAATAGGGCAGGAGGTTCGTGTCATTGAGTAGAGCAGAATGGATCCTACTTGACTTTGGCAATGTCATTTCCGGCTATGATTTTGACCCATACATACGATTCTTGGTTGAGAACGGTACATGCTCACGAGATCAGGTCACGGAGACAGTGTTTGGGGCAGGTGGCCTTCTAGATTCATACGAAACTGGCGCAATCGCCACGGAGGAGTTCGTATCACTCACGCAGCAGAGAGTAGCTCCGAGAGCTGACTCTCGACAGATAGAGACAGCATTCTCAGAGATCTTCGAGCACTGGCCGATGGCCATTGCCGTCCTTCCGCTCCTCGCAAGTCGCTTTCGTCTTGCGCTGATATCAGACACGAATGAACTGCATTTCGACAAGATGATCGCCCCGATTGTCACTCCTCATTTCGACACCGTACTCCTCTCGTATCAGATAGGCCGGAAGAAGCCCGATACTGCAGTGTTTCAGGCGTTTCTGGACAGGACTCATGCTCGACCGGGGATGTGCCTCTTCTTTGATGACTTCCAGCTCAATGTGGATGCCGCTCGTAGGATTGGCATTCCATCGTATAGGGTGTCAGGACCACTTGGATTGAGGAATGCTTGCCTTCGTTTGGGACTCATCCAGTTGACAACCTGAACTGCTGGTGAACTGGGAAGCGAGTGCTTGGGGGCTGCTACACCACGGTAGCAGGGTGATGGCCCGCGTCAGGCATGCCGCACCGAGTGCCGGGCCCGTCAATCGTAACTCCACGAAGAAGCTAGCGGGAGTCTGGATCGCCGTCGCCGGGTCCTGCAAAGGACCCCCAGGGGCCCGCACACTTCGGGGTCCCATTGGTCAGCCGCACATCCAAGAACAAGTAGAACACCCGTTGGTGTCGAGTATGAGACATCTTTGATTCGGGGACCCCGGCCGGGATCGTCTTGATTGAGGCCACGCAGCGGAGGATCCAGGGCCTCCCCCATCGCGGGGCTTGCGGATCAGTCAGCCGATCTCGTACGCCGGACTGAGTTCTCGACTTCCGCCCTCCATCCCTTTGCCTGCGCTGACAAGTCCTGGCAATCTGCGCTTGTCGGAATCGATGCGCGTCATCAAGTGCACCAGAGAGATGGGTACAATCGAATCCGTCACGCGCCGGGAGCCACTCACCTCGAGGCTGGTCGACATGCAATCGGACAGCAGGCTGCGGCAGCGCATCACTCACAACGACACTAAGTTCAACAACGTCATGATCGATGATCGGACCGGCGAGGGGGTGTGCGTCATCGACCTGGATACGGTGATGCCGGGGCTGTCAGTGTACGACTTCGGCGACTCGATCCGCTCGATGGCCAACCCCGGCGCCGAGGACGAGACCGACCTCTCGAAGGTGGGTTTCAATCTCGAGGTGTTTGACCTCTACACCCGGGGCTATCTGCAGGCCGCCGGGATCTGGCTGGAGCCGGAAGAACTCGCCCTGCTCCCCTTCGCCGCCGAGCTCATGACGCTCGAGTGCGGGATGCGCTTCCTGACAGACTACTTGCAGGGGGGATAACTACTTCAAGACCCGCCGGCCGGAACACAACCTCGATCGGACGCGGACGCAGTTCAAACTCGTGCAGGAGATGGAGAAGGTGGAGAAGGAGATGACAGCGGCCGTTCGGCGCTGGGCAAGGCAGTAGGTCGGCCGGCGCTGAGCGCGCCTGGATGGGCGCGGGGCTGCCGCCCAGCGACAGGCCGTTCCAGGCAGCTCCAGACCATCTCCTCAGCTAGCTCACGAGCACGGTCAAGAACTCCCCGGGTGTGCACACGACGATGGGAAGGATCGCAACGCGCGTCTTAGCGCTGAGGAAGTGCCGTCGGTCAAGGGTGAGCAGGTGGGAGGCCTTGCCTGCGCGCGCACCCGCAAGCACATGAGCGTCCTTCGGATGCACCACCGCACTTGCACTTCGGATCTCCGCCGGTGATGGGTCAGGGACGACGCGTGGCTCCAGCTCACCGAGCAGAGTGTAGAACTCCAGGAGCGCTGAAGGCGGGAACTTCACTTGAAGATTGCGCTCCGCCTCCCATAGGACCTGCCTTGTGACCTGGGCCTTCGCAAGTCCCCGGATGCACACTCTCACGGCCAAGGCGGATCCACCGGGAGCCGAGACACTGGCGGCCAAGAGGACGTTGGCATCGAAGAACAGGCGCGGCGTCTCGGCCATCTAGCCACCGGCCAGCAGGCGCCGGACCTTCGCAGCCGTCCTCGCGTCGATCTTGTCTTCCTCAAGGAAGGCATCCAGTTCCTTCCGGTCGAAATCCCGGAGATCGGCCCCTTCCCCTGACAGCTGAACGGGCGAGACCTCAATCTTCGAGCCCCGCAGCGTCAACCGGAGGAAGGAGCTCTTGCTGATCCCCAGGCGTTCCCGGAACTCAGCCGGGACCGTGATCTGGCCCTTGGCCTGGGCCCGCACAATTCGAGTCAGGGGCTTCTCCACCATTCCGGCATTCCTCCATTCCGTCATTCCGAAAGTATACCATGGCTGGCTGTGTCCACCAAGCTGCGTCGCGAGAGGACTTCTGAGCGCGCCGGGCCAGGATGCCC
>JAPLGR010000466.1 GCA_026390045.1 Chloroflexota bacterium
TGAAAGCCATTCCGGAATCGCATCGTGACCTGCTCCGCGATGATGCCAAAGCGCTGGCGTTCCTGGGTACGACGATGGCCGATGGAAGCCCACAGATCACGCCGGTGTGGTTCGATGCCGAGGGTGAGGTGATTCGGATCAACACCGCGCGGGGGCGCACGAAGGAACGCAACATGACGGCGCGGCCGCGCGTGGCACTAGCGATTGCGGACCCGGCCAACTCCTATCGCTACGTGCAGATCCGCGGGACAGTGATGGGAATGCAGGAGCAGGGCGCTGTTGAACACATCCGGCGACTGAGCAGGAAGTACACGGGCACGGAGGAGTTCTCCATTGCACCCGGAGAGGTGCGCGTGATGGTACTGATCCGGCCGGAACACGTAAGCGTGAAGTCATGAGCCTGCCGCCCGAAGCACTGCTGAACTGGATTGAATCGCGCAGGTCGATCCGACGCTTCGACGGCCGCCCGGTGCCGCGCGCGCTCCTCGAACGGATCCTGAATACGGCGTGTGCTGCTCCTTCAGCGCACAACAGCCAGCCATGGCGCTTCGCCGTGGTGTCGGCAGGAGAAGAGCGCCGGAAGCTGGCGGATCGAATAGCGGGCGAGTTCCAGCGCGATCTGCGCGCGGATGGGGTGAAGGAATCGGATGTGGAAGGCCGGGCATCGCGCGCAGTGGACCGGCTACTGAGCGCACCGGCCGCCGTCATCCTGTGCTGCACAAAGAGCGACATGACACGCTTCGCCGACGCGCGGCGCAGCCAGGCCGAGACGACCATGGCACTGCAGAGTGCCAGCTTGGCAGGCGGGCAGCTGCTGCTGGCCGCGCATGCCGAAGGCCTGGGGGCTTGTTGGATGTGCGGCCCGCTCTTTGCGCCTCAGGCGGTTAGGGATGTGCTTCGCCTGCCCGCCGATTGGGAGCCGCAAGCTCTGATCGTCCTCGGTTGGCCGGCAGAGGAGCCGGCCCCGCGCGATCGACGGCCGCTCGACGACACGGTGATCTGGCGATGAAGGTGGTGGCGCTGGCGGGCGGGGTGGGAGGGGCCAAGCTGGCGGACGGCCTCGCGGAGATCCTCCCGCCGGACTCGCTCACCATTGTCGTCAACACCGGTGACGACTTCGAACACCTGGGCCTGCACGTCTCGCCTGACCTGGACACTGTCTGCTACACGCTTGCCGGGCTGGCTAACCGGGCGACCGGCTGGGGCCGCGCCGACGAGAGCTGGCGCTTCCTGGAGGCGCTGGACGCGCTGGGAGGCCCGACCTGGTTCCGATTGGGCGACCGGGATCTCGCGCTGCACCACGAACGCACGCGACGACTGGCGGCTGGGGAATCGCTGGGCGACGTCACGCGCGATCTGGCGGCACGCATGGGCGTGAAGATCGCTGTTCTGCCCATGACCAATGACGCAGTCCGGACACTGGTCCTGACTGAGGAGGGCGAGATCCCGTTCCAGGCGTACTTCGTCGCCATGGCATGCGAGCCGCGCGTGCGCGGTTTCCGCTTCTCTGGAGCCGAGACGGCTCGCCCGGCGCCGGGCGTCCTAGAGGCGCTGGCAGGCGCGGACGTGATCGTGATGTGCCCCTCGAACCCGTGGGTGAGCCTGGATCCGATCCTGGCCGTGCCGGGCGTGCGGCAGGCCGTTGGCCGCGGCGCGACTGTGGCGGTCTCTCCGATCGTTGGCGGGCAGGCGTTGAAGGGACCGGCAGCGAAGATGTTCCGCGAGATGGGCATCGAACCGTCTGCGCGGGCCGTTGGTACGCATTTCGAAGGACTGATTCGCGGGCTGGTGATTGACGTTGAGGACGCACAACAGGCGCCGAGCATTGAGGCGGTTGGAATGCGGACGCTGGTCACGCGAACAGTGATGAAAGGGCGTCGAGCCAGGCGCCGCCTGGCCGAGGAAGTGGTCCTTTTTGGCCAGCAGGTGGCACGGTGATGCCGTGAGCCTGTGGGCTGTGGTCCCCGTCAAGCCGCTCGATCGGGCAAAATCCCGCCTGGCCAGCGCTCTCGCGCCGGAAGAGCGGGCGTCACTCGTGCAGTCATTGCTTGAGCGCACGGTGGGGATCCTTCGCCAGGTCCCTGCAGTCACCGAGATCCTCGTCGTGACGCGTGATCCAGGCGTTGCGGGATGGGCTTCTCAGACGGGAAGCCAGGTGCTGCGGGAGGACCGCGAACCCGACCGGGTTTGATAGAATACCGATTCGGACCGGATAGCTTCGCCCTGCACTGCGCTCAGGCGCAGGCAGTCGGCGCCCGGCTGGAGGTCTGTTCCTCTCCCGGCCTGGCGTTTGATCTGGATCTGCCGGAGGATCTCGAGCTGCTCCGTGCCTATGCCCCGGGGTCGACCCCCGCTCCTCCACCGGGCCGGGCGTGACGGGAAGGCCGGCAGCGAAAATGAGAGACCCTGATCCACCTCCCGCTGCCCTGGCATCTGTTGGCTTGCGGGAGCAGTCGGCGCCGGAAACGGACAGGCCGCCAGAAGCTGCGGGCAGGCTGGACGTTCGACCGCCTGCCTCGATCGCACAGGGAGGCATCCAGTGAAGAAGGACGCGTACGGCGACCAGTACTTCATGACGGACATGCAGTTCCGGACTGAGCTTCTCCGCTGCGAGTACTGTGAGGAGAAGCCGTGCCAAGCTGCCTGCCCCTGCGATTGCTCACCCTTCGACTTCATCATGGCCGCTCGCGGGGGACAGGCTTCGGACATCCGACGATCTGCCGGAGAGGTGATGCACAAGAATCCCCTCGGCGGCGTCTGCGGGCTCGTCTGCCCTGACACACTATGCATGGCGGCCTGCTCCCGCCGCCTGTTTGACGGCCCGATCGACATCCCGCGAGTTCAAGCCACTGTGGTGCAGAAGGCGAAGTCCCTGGGAGGGATCCCCAAGTTCGCTGTTGCGCCTCCCAACGGACGCAAGGTTGCCGTCGTCGGAGGTGGTCCTGCCGGGCTGGCGGCCGCCGCGTCCCTGGCGCAGATGGGCTACGCCGTGGACATCTACGAGCGCACAGGCCGCCTAGGAGGGATGATGGCCCTGGTTCCCGACCACCGCCTCGACAAACAGGTGCTGGCGACGGACATCGAATTCGTCCTGTCGCTGGGCGCCATCACGCCGCACCTGAACTCGAAAATCGACGATCCCCAGACCCTTCTTCGCAAGGGTTACGATGCTGTATGCGTTGCTGCGGGCCTGTGGAAGCCGATCCAACT
>JAPLGR010000193.1 GCA_026390045.1 Chloroflexota bacterium
GAACGGGACTACCTATGTGTACTTGAGCGGCAGCTCAGGCGCCTGGACGCTGATGCGCGGGTCGATTGGTGGCCCCGCTGTGGCCCTTGCGAGCCCGGTCGGCGACTTCGTCGCCTACGATCTGGTCTACCGGTAGACTCACCACAGGGGCGGCCTCTCGGCCGCTCCTGTATCACCCATTCCCTAACCTTTTCACTTCGCTTCGCCGGTGAGGGCCCTGGGGCGACAAAGACGGCGGCCGTCGAGACGACGGCCGCCGCTTTGCATCCGGGTCGACCTCCGGGCTCACTCCGGAACGTTGTACCAGGGCCGCCGTTCTCCAAGTCGTGCCCGAATCTGCCATCCCATCGACTTCGGAGCGTCCTCAATGCCTTTGATCAACTGCCGGGCTCGCTGTTCCACAATGCCCGGCTGCTCCCCCTTCAGCATGGTCGGCGCTACCTTGATCGCGTTCTCCAGGTTCACCGTGACCGTCTTGTACCAGCCCCAGTCATCCGCGCATACTTCGCTGATCCGTGCCGGGTCGATGTTGTCGGCGCCGTCGCCGACAGCATGGTCTGCGAGCAGGGACAGGATCCGCTTCTGCTCCTGTGGCGTCGAGTCAACGACTTGCAGCTCCAACAGGAGCAGGTCCGACAGAGGCAGCGTCACCTCGTCCAGTTGGAGGCGGTCCGCCAGCTCAATCCGGTGGAAGGCCTCAAAGGCGTCAAGGAAGACCTCGATGGGGAGCCGCGCCTCGGGCTCCACGAAGCGCAGGCGCTCACTTGCGTGCAGCATGTTGAAGCGTGACTCGGCATTGATGCCGCGCTCCTTCATTAGGTGTTCAACATCGGCAGATTGACGCCCACGCGTCACCAGCTCCAGGATCTCATCATTCTCTGTGGGGGGAAAGGTGGAGGCGGTTGGGCAGCGCAAGCGCACGGCCGTATCCCCCATCACCCGCAACGCAAGCTTGCGATCGCGCGCTGTTTGGACGATGTCCAGTGCAGCGGCTTCTCGCGGCGAACCCGCCTTGACCGGAGCGGCAGCCACCAGCGCAGCAGCCACTTGCGCGGCCGGTGCCGGGGCGGCAGGCGCTGCCGGTGCAGCGGCACGCGGAATCGCGGCGGGTTCCGGCTGGGCGGCCGCCCTCTGCTTGATCTCCTCATGGATCCTGCGCACCGCCGCACTGGCCGTCAGGTTGAGCAGCGCGACATTGATGCGAGGCACCGTGACGATCCCCACGCAGCCTTCGCCGAAGGGCTTCATGATCAGGCGCCCTTCCTTGAAGACCACGTCAATGTCACCCACCTTCCTCCGGCGGGCGGTCTCCAGGCCGGTAAAGGTCTGCATCATCGTCCGCGCCACGAGTTCGACCGCCGCGCCGTCATACGTCGGCGGCAGGGCCCGGGCCAGGAGCTTCCCCTTCCGATCGGCGATGAATGAGCCGGTCACACCAACTACCGCGTTGACGTCACTGAGCAGGCTTTCCATGGGTCCCTCGAACGGCTAGTGTCCTAACCCCCGCTGCGGGAGCGCATCCGCTCGACCAGCGCCTTGATGCTGATGCGCATCCGCTCCATCGACTCGGCCAGTTCGCCGATCTCGTCCTTGGCCGCCACCGGCACCGGCGTGTCCAGCTCCCCGGTGCTGATCTTGTCCGAGACCTTCACCAGGTTCGCCAGCGGGATGGTGATGCTGCGCGTGATAACAATGGCAAGTACCGCGCCCACGACGGCAGCCAGGATCGCGGCGGCGAACATCAGCTGGCGCGTCGATGCCTCGATCTCAAGCACCCCCAACCGCGCCTCCGGAAGGTAGACGAGCTGTACCTGCTCCAGCTTGTCAATCGCCAGCAGGACGTCGTCGGTCACGGTTTCCACGTACGTCCTGGCCGTCGGCATATTGACCACCTGCGTCTCGGTCTGGGCCAGCAGCCCCTGCGTGGCCTCGGTGAACGCGGCCCACTCCACTTCCAGGGCCAGCGCACTGGCATTCCCGTGACAGTGTCCGGCGCAGGATTCGGTCGCCTCCGGATTGCCCGTCAGGAACTGCGCCATGCTGACGCCCTCGGGCCGCATCGGGTGCTCGAAGTCCGTGATCTCGCCATTCACCGTGGCCAGCAGCAGCCGGACGTTCGACCGCCCCTGCTCCGAGGGCTTCTCACACGTCACCAGCAGGTTGGATTCCACTCTCTGCACCCCGCCGCGGATCGAACTGAGCGCCGCCGATTGCCTTGCCTGCTGCACCATCACGTCCGTCGACTCGCCGATCCGGTTCAGGCTAACGATCGCCATGCCCGCGGTCACGATCACCAGCAGCAGCATGGCGGCGAAACCGATGGCCAGCCGGGTGCTGATCTTCATCTTCATCGTCGTCTCTCCTCCGCTCCCGCAGCTTCGTCAGGTCGTCAGCCGGCGCGTACGACCTGCTGGGCGGCCTGCACGAACTGAGCGCGCTTCTCGGCATCGGCGATCTCGCCGGCTAGGCGGTCGATCCAGGCCGAGGCGGAGGCCGCCGGCAGCATCTCTCGCGTGACGCCCATCGCCGACACTGCATCGTCCACCGCCAGCATGGCCACCGGACCGACCGCACGCGCCAGCTCATGCTCGATTTGAGTAATCTTCGACAAGGGCAGGCACGGTCCTTGTGCCGCACCTGCTGAGACAGCCGTGGGCACAGCGGCCGGCGGTTTCGCAACCTGCGCCGCAGCGGGCGCAGCGGCCAGAGGGGGCGCAGGTGCAGCAGCCGATGGAGCAGGAGACGCGGCGATCACAGGCGCGGGGCCGGGAGCGGCCAATGCCCCCTTCAGCTTGCGCGCTTGCGTCGATCGACCTCCAGGCCGATGAGGGTTTGCATCAACGAGCGTCCGATCGCGGCCAATCCGATGTCGTTCGTGCCGTCCGGCATGGCGCGGACGAGCAAAGCGCCGTCGCGCCCGCAGACAAAGGAACCCTTCACGCCCATCAGGGCGCCGAGATCAGCCAGGATGGCTTGCACGTTGGTTTCTCCCGGCTACGTCCGGAGCAGCCCTTCCAACTTGGATGCCACGAGTGCCGGCGAAGCCTTCTCGCCGAGCAGCAACCCCACGTAGAAATCGGGGCGCTCGATGACCAGCATCGTTTCCTTCCCGATGGCGACCGTCCCCCATTCGAAGTTGCCCAGCGCCAGGCTCTCCCCCACCTGGGCGGCGGCATAGCCGACGAAGACCGCCACAGCACCTTCTTTGTCGGGATCGCCATCCAGGGTATGCTCCAGCACCACGCCGTCCCGCGCGGCGATCACCACCCCTGTGACCCCTTCAATCGCCCTCAGGCTCTGCAGCCGCTCCGACATCTTCCCCTCCTCTTTCTCCGAGCCCTGCCCGGCATCACCGGCAGGCGGGCTCTCCGCAGCCTGCGGCTCCTCGGCTTCCGCGGCGGCCTCATCGATCCGCCGGATCCCTTCTAACAGCAGCCCTGCGTAGCTCCGCTGAACCGTGCGCTCCGGCGTCGTTTGCCCTGGCTCAACGGAGAAGGACCCGTCGCCCCAGGCCAACACCTTGTAGACGACCTCCTCGCCGCTCTCGCCCTGCGACTCCGCGTGCACGATCTGGCCCTGATCCAGGAACAGCACCGCCGCCGGACCATCAGCGCCCAGGCGCAGGTCGATGCGCACCGTCCGCCCTTCCTGGCAGTTGTGCTGAATCAGATCCGCCACACTCATGTCCTGCAGGCTGCCCTGCAACGCCATGTCCCCGCCTCCCTCAGATCGCCCACACTCTGCGGACACCGCGCACTGCGGCGTTCGTTAGCCGCCGGTATGGCTTCCCCTCATCGGCCAGGATCGACAAGAGCAGGACTTTGCCGTCCACCTCGAATGGCCGGCAGATCAGCCGCCGTCCATTCACATCCCGGATGGAGATCTCATCCGTCATCCCCAGGCTTACGATCTGCGCCTGGTGCGCGGCACGCTGAATCAGTGCCACCACGGCCGCCTGTTTGTCCGCGTCCCAGCCTGGAGAAGGTGCTGAGGCGAGGACCAGGCCGTCCGTATCGGTTAACACCGTCACCAGGTAGCCGCCCGTCGAGTTCAGCGACAGCAGCACGTCCATCAGGTTCCCGGGGCCCAGCGCTTCCTCCATCGATTAGTCTCACCCTCAAGCGGCCGAAGCCGAGATTTCACGTTTCAGGCGGACCACCACGCGTTCCATGATGGCCCGCAGCGTCTCCCGCACCCCGCGGCAGTCCAGTGCCACAGCCTCGAAGAGCGGAGTGTCACCGTTCAGATTGATCGTGCGCCGGAACAGGTCCACGCCGACCGCACCCGGGAGGTCGCGCTTGTTCAGCTGCACCACCACCGGGAATCCCTGCAGCTCAATCCCGTAGCCCGCCAGGTGCTGGGTCATGCCCAGCCAGGACTCCAGGTTCTCCTTCTGGCGGTCCGGCTGCGAGTCGCCCACGAACACGACGCCGTCCGCGCCGCGCAGCACCAGCCTGCGGCTGGCCTCATAGCGCGCCTGGCCGGGGACGGTGTACAGCTGCACACGGGGCGTGAGGCCGCCGATCTTCCCCAGCTGCAGCTCGAGGAAGTCGAAGAACAGCGTCCGATCCTCCGCCGTCTTGAGCGAGATCAACTCGCTGCGCTGGTTGCCCGAGACGTGGTCGTGGATCTGAATCAGATTCGTGGTCTTGCCTCCCAGGGCGGGACCGTAGTACACAACCTTGACCGTGATCTCGCGGCGGGTGTAGTTGATGTACATCTCACTCGGTCCACAGATCGTCGATGGCCTGCCCCACCAGATCGGCGAACTCGCCTCCCGGGACCATGGCCGCCGGCGCAGGCATGGCGCGGCCCGGCGCAGGACGGGTGATCTCAGCCATGCGCTGAGACGCCCCCTGCACCAGCATGCGGATCCAACCCAGGGGAACCTCACGCGACGCGACCACCAGGAGCACCAGCGACGGGCCGGCCTCAGCAATCAGCGTCGTGTGCCGCTCCCCTTCCCTCAGGATCATCGTATGAGATTCGGTCGCGTCCACCATGTCCGTGATGTACTGGCTGGCCGCCAGATCGGCGGCAACCAGCGATGCCAGCCCCGCGGTGTCCACATCGTGCCGCGTGCCGCGCGAGGAGATGTAGTGGCCGGTGCGGGTGCTCAACAGGACCAGTGCCGCCGACGACTTCGCCGCCAGCTGCACCAGCACCGCCTCCAAGGCCTTCTCCTGGAGCGGGCTCAGACTCAATCCACTGGCAACATCCCCGTGATCGACCATCTCAACCGCCTTCGTCCTTTGGCTTGTCCTTGTCCGTCCCGATCAGCCCCAGCTTGGCGGCCTCTTCGTAGCTCAGCACGCGCGACGGTTTGCTGGGCGGCTCCGGCCACGACCGCCGAGCCACGACGGTCGCCTGGGGGTCATAGGCCGGACGCGATCCAGGCTGCGTGGTTGGCGCTGCCTCCTGCAGATCACCCCGGTGAGCGATCGCCGTCTCACCCTGGAACAGGCGAGTCAGATCCTCGGTGGCGCGCTTCAGATGCAGGTACACGGTGCCGATGCGCGGGTTGCCCTGCCCGCGGTCGAAGATCATCGCCAGGATGTTCTCCGGCCCCACGGTGGCGGCATACAGGTCAAACTGGGCACCTTCATGCAGGAAGATCGAAAGGCCGCCCTGCTCGAGGCCGGCAGCCATCTCGTTGGCCGCCGCCATACCGTTGGCAAGCAGGATGCCGACGACATCGGGCTCGAAACTGTCGGCCGGGCCGGAGCGTTCCACAACGTGGCCGACGACGTCGACCAACATGACGTCCCTCGCCCCTACCATGCGGCGGAAAGACTCGAGGTACGTGGCGATGCTTCCGCCTACCGGCATGGGAGGACGAGTCGTCAGGCCGTCCGAGCCTCCCTCGGCCACACCTTCCGCCTTTCCATCTGCGGCGGGCTTGCCCCGTAAACCCTCCGCGCGAATCGGGACCTGCGTCCCTTCCTAATCTAGCACTTAAGGTTCAACGACTACAAACAAGCAACCTACAGACTCCCTACAAACGCACACCATGGGGAGTCGCGTCGCTTGGCGATGGACATCCGGCGCGCATCGCGCTGTGCAAGACTCCTGCCAGACCATGCCCATCAGCCCGCCCCCCGGACCGAGGAGCCCCGAGACCTGCCACATCATGTGTGGAGGGGCACACATGTGGCGCATGGGGCATCTCGGCCTAGCCCGCGCCGGACCCTCTTGTTTCCGGGTACCCGTCGCGCCCGATCCCGCGCCTCTTCGGGGCTCATCCCCGACCGCTCCCGATGGAACCTGTCAGCCCGCGCCTGGCGGCGAAGGAGAGGATCATCGAGGCCAGCGCGTCCGGCCGCTGCAGAGGGATGTCATGCATGGTGTTCTCCATCCACTCGGCCTGCAGATCGGCGATCGATCGCCGAGCCCGCTCGACGCCCTTGTCCTTGAGCTGAATGTGCGCCTCCTCCTCAAGCCGCCGCGGCCCCGGCGGGCGGGCCGAGACGACCAGAGTCGGGCAGCGGACCCGGTCGAGTGCCTCGTAGGTCCGGAAGTCATACAGCGCTCTGAGCAGCTGCATGTGGTGATCATGGCGCAGGTGCGGCCGGACCGTGTCATCCGGCAGCACCTCGAAGTTGGCCAGCGTGATGTCGAGCGACTGCGCATCCGGCTGCCAGCGCCTGGATGGATCTGAAAGGCGCTTGAGGAGATCCTGGCGGGCCATCCCGGCCAACGCGGGAGGCGCCAGCAGCTCGCTCACTCGCTCCCAGGTCGCGCCCGGCAGGTCGTCCAACTGCGAGATGCCGCCGTCGATCAACACGAGCGCCGCCGGGGCATAGCCTCCTTCGAGATCCGAGGCCGCCAGATGCAGCGCCAACCCGGCACCCCAGGAGTGCCCGACGAGAATCGGCGTGTGCAGCTCCAGATCGCGCAGGACGACGCGCAGATCGGCGGCGACCGTCGCCAGGTCGTAGCCCGTCTCGGGCTTGTCCGACAGGCCGTGGCCGCGCAAGTCGATGGCGACCGGCGCCAGGCCTCCCTCGGCGAGAGCCGGTGCCGTCCGTTCCCAGATCCGGGCATTGGAGGCCAGGCCGTGCAGGAGCAGCGCCGGAC
>JAPLGR010000680.1 GCA_026390045.1 Chloroflexota bacterium
TCGCCTCGGCCGGATACCCGAAGGGCACGACGGCCAGGACGTCCAGGACGTCCAGGCCCTCCGGGATGCCCAGAAGCGATCTCACGGCGTCGAGCCCGAAGAAGCCGACCCAGTTGGATCCCACGCCCTCGGACCAGGCGGTGAGGATCATCGACTGGATGGCGCGGCTGGCATCGGACAGGGCAAAGTTGTCCTGCTCAATGGCAACCACGACGGCCGCGGCCGCGCCGGGAATGTACGGGCCCGTCTGGGTCAGGGCACCCAGGCGGACGATCGTCTCCGGGTCCCGCACAACGACGAAGTGCCATGGTTGACGATTTTTGCCGCTTCCGGTCAGGCGGCCTGCGTCAACGATCCGGCGGATGATCTCCGGCGGGATGGGCTTCTTCTGGTAGGAGCGAACGGCCAGCACAGTCCGAATCGTCTCAAACGTATCCATGATGGTCCTCCACAAGGTGACAAGCCTCTCGCCCTGCCGGATGCCCGGTGGCTCATGCGCCACACCGCTCGCAAGCTGGTAACTGCTCCTACGGCAGGCGTGCCGCGCGCAGGGCGACCTCCATCGGTCTCTGCGTGACCATGAACACGTGCATCTGGGTGGCTCAACAAGCATACAAGCGGGGTTGCGGTTGGGGAAGCGTGACCAGCCGAGCCAGGGTGGCGACTTTCTATTGACATAAGCCAGCACAGCTGCAAGTGCCGCCTGGCCAACCCAGGCGAGCCGGAAGGCTCAACCTGACCCGGCGACAGTCAGAATGTTACATTCGTCTATTCGCATATGTCACAAAGGCGTTCGGTTTCGCGTATAATATCTGCCTAGACGAATATGTACATAGCCTTGTTTGATCTGGGAAGGGGCAAGAGATGAGCTCCGTTTCCGAAAGCGAAGTGATGCAGCTCCACGCCGAGATCTGCGCCGGTCTCGCCGACCCCAAGCGCATCATGATCCTGTACGAACTGGTCCCGGGTCCCCGGAACGTGAACGACATCGCGGCCGCGCTGGGTGCACCTCAGCCGCAGATCTCGCGCCACCTCAAGGTGCTGCGCGAGCGCGGCATGGTGATCGCTGAGCGGCATGGTGCCACTGTCGCGTATACCGTGGCCGATGCGCGCATCATCCAGGCGCTTGACCTGCTGCGGCAGGTCCTGGCCGACAAACTCCGCAATCAGGCGGCGCTGGCTGCGACAGCGGCTTCCGCTAGCGAATAGCCCTTCCACCACAGGAGAGAACTACTGATGAAGAAGCTACTTGTATTGGGCGCCGGGACCGCGGGGACGATGGTTGTCAATCGGTTGTGCCACCAGCTGAATGGAGCCGAATGGCAGGCCACCATCGTCGACCAGAGCGAGACCCACTACTACCAGCCGGGCTTCCTGTTCATCCCATTCGGGATGTACTCGAAAGAAGATGTCATCAAGCCTCGCCGCGACTTCATACCACCCAATGTCGAGCTGATCATGTCCCGGATCGAGGCGATCGATCCTGAGCACAAGCAGGTCAAGCTGGCCAATGGGCACCTGCTCAACTACGACATCCTCGTGATCGCCACCGGCACCGATATCCGCCCCGAACAGACGCCCGGCCTCAAGGAGCACGAGTGGCGCCAGTCGATCCACGAGTTCTACTCACTGGACGGCGCCGTCGCGCTGGCCAAGCACCTGCGCTCGTGGAAGGGCGGCCGGCTGGTGTTCAATGTCGTCGATAACCCGATCAAGTGCCCGGTCGCCCCGCTCGAGTTCCTGATGCTGGCCGATTGGTACTTCACTGAGCAGGGGATTCGCGATCGCGTCGACATCACCTACGCCACCCCGCTGCCCGGGGCGTTCACCAAGCCGATCGCCGCCAAGTACCTGGGCGACATCCTTGACCGCAAGGGCATCAAGGTCGAGCCCGAGTTCCTGCTTGAGCATGTCGACCCCGACGCGAAGAAGCTGGTCTCGTACGATGAGCGCGTGGTGGAATACGATCTGCTTGTCACCGTCCCGCTCAACATGGGCGCCGACGCGATTGCGGCTTCCGGCCTGGGCGATGAACTCAACTACGTGCCGGTCGACAAGGGCACCTTCCTTTCGACCAAGTATGCCGACATCTTCGCCCTGGGTGACGCGGCCAACCTCCCAACCTCGAAGGCGGGCGCCGTTGCCCACTACGCCGTGGAGAGCTTCGCGGAGAATCTGTGCCGCTATGTCGACGGCCTGGAGATGACGTCATCCTTTGACGGCCACGCCAACTGCTTCATCGAATCCGGCTTCGGCAAGGGGCTGCTGATCGACTTCAACTACGACGTCGAGCCGCTCCCCGGGCACTTCCCGCTGCCGGGCGTCGGACCGTTCAGCTTGCTGCAGGAGACCGAGATCAACCACTGGGGCAAGGTGATGTTCCGCTGGATGTACTGGAACATCCTGCTCAAGGGCCTCGAACTTCCCATGCCGGCGCGGATGAGCATGGCCGGCAAGTGGCACAAATGAGCGGAGGCGAGATGGACTCCTCCTTGGCCGAACTGAACCAGAAGCTGGACGCGCTGACCACACAGGTAGCCTACCTGTCCGAGCAGGCCCGGCTGGGCGAGCGCGCGCGGCGGGACCGCGCCGAGCTGATGCGGGACCTGACCCCCGTCGCCAACGAAGCCTTCCGCCTGACCGTCGAACAGCTGGAAGAGGTCCAGGAATACGTTGACCTGAGAGACCTGCTCCGTCTGGTCAAGCGCGTGCTCCGCAACGGCCGCAACATCGAGAAGCTGCTGGACCAGCTGGAGAGCCTGTCCGATCTGGCCGGCACCGTCGGGCCACTGGCCGACGATGTGTTCGCCAAGGCCGTCGACGTGATGTCCGCCCTGGACGAGAAAGGGCTGTTCGCTTTCGCTCGCCGTGCCCTGCGTGCCGCCGACCAGGAACTTGACAGGCCGGTCGACGGCTCGCTCGGAGGCCTGCTGGGCCAGATGCGCGACCCGGCCGTGCGGCGTGGATTGGCCATGATGATGGGCATCCTGCGCGTCATCGGCGTCCAGGCTTCAGATACCGAGATCACGACTACCAAGACGGCGGTGTAGCAGAGACCGCCGAAGGCGGATCAGAGACCACACTCACACAGGAGAGATAGAAGATGGCAACCCGCACGATCGCAGGCAAGACCGTTCAGGTCAACGAGGAGGGTTTCATGACCGATCCCTCCGAGTGGACCAAGGAGATCGCCGTGGAGCTGGCCAAGGAAGAGGGCCTGCCGGCGTTGACCGACGCCCACTGGAAGGTGATCGAGTTCTGCCGCAAGGAGGGCACCGCAACAGGCAAGGCCCCGACCCTGCGCCAGATCACGACCGGTGCGGCCGTTTCCACCAAGGACATGTTTGCCCTGTTTCCCAAGGGGCCGGCCAAGAAGGTCGCCCGGATCTCCGGACTGGGCAAGCCCGAAGGCTGCGTCTAGCCGTCCGTACCATTCCATATCATCCAAGGGAGAGACAACTGTGGCTGAGAAGACTCGCAAGATGGCGTTCATTTGCTCGAAGGGCGACCTGGACATGGCCTACCCGGCGCTGATCATGGGTTGGGCCGCGCTCGGAGAGGGGATCGACGTGACCCTCTTCTTCACCTTCTGGGGCATGGACATGATCACCAAGTCGCGCTACAAGCGGCTGGAGCTCGCGCCCGTGGCCAACACCAGCATGAAGATGACGATGATGGGGCTGCCCACGGGCAACCTCGGGATCCCGAACCTGCTGGGCATCATTCCTGGCATGACGGCGTTCGCCACCTGGCTGATGCGCAAGAAGATCGGTGGCGTCGGCGCGCCTACTGTGCCCGAGTACATCCAGATGATGATGGACGGCGGTGCCAAGTTCTACGCCTGCAAGATGACGGCCGATATGATGGGCCTCAAGAAGGAGGACTACATCGATGGCTTGGCCGGCGTCGTGACCGTCACCGAGTTCCTGGACATGACGGAAGACGCGCAGATCATCTTCATCTAGCCCGACGCGATTCAAGACGCTAGCGCGGCCCCGCCAGGTGATCCGGCGGGGCCGCTTGCGCGCCAGCAGGACGGCCACCATGAGGCCGTTTCCCAACTCGCCGGGTCTGTGCTAGCCTCTGCGGCGCGCAGCCTTGGACGCCGGGCGGGCTCCCCAGGTTCCATCAGACAGCACCTTGGCCCGCAGCGCTCAGGCTCACTCATGCCGGACGACCATCCCCTACCTGAGGTCCGCTTTCGCACCTTTCAGCCGCAGGACTACCCGCGGCTCCTGGACGCTGTCGACAGCCTGCAATCGTTGGTGCAGTGGTCAGGGCCGTTCTTTCGCTTTCCCCTAGATGCGGCCCAGCTCGAGGCCTACCGCACTTCGGCCATGGGCCAGACATCCACGCGCCGGATCTCTACCGCCTGTGATGCCGCCGGCCGGCCGGTGGGGCACATCGAGCTCAATGAGATCGATGGGCACTCGGCTCGGATGTGCCGTGTGCTGATCGATCCGCCCTTTCGAGGACAGCGGTTCGGACGCGCCATGGTCCGCCAGGCCCTGCACATCGGCTTCGATGAGCTCGGCCTGCATCGCATCGATCTGGGCGTGTATGATTTCAACACGGCCGCAATCCGCTGCTACGAGCTCGAAGGATTCGTCAAGGAAGGCCATCTGCGCCAGGCGCGCCGGGTCGGCGACGAGATCTGGAGCCTGGACCTGATGGGCATCCTGGAAGGTGAGTGGCGTCAGCTGGAGAGCGCCCGCTCCGATGCCAACCCAGGAGATGCTCGATGACCGTGAAGCTTCCCCGAACAGCTGTTGAACCGGCCATCCTGCTCCCGCCGCGAGCCGTCCCGCTCTGCACCTGGATCACCGTCCTCTTCGGCGGCGTGCTGCAGCAGATCGGATGGTTCTTCCTCGGCTTTGGCATGATCTTCTTCTACGTCTTCGGGCTGGAGGCCGACCTCAGCGGCCTGTGGATGCGCTTGATGGACACTCGCCAGGCGACCGGCTTGGTCACGTCTGTCGAAGACACCAATGCCTCGGAGAACGAGTCGCCGGTGTATGCGATCCACTACCGCTATGTCGCTGCGAACGGGACGACGGTGGATGAGACCGCCTACTCCACCGGCTACTACCCTGACGCCGGGCAGCGCGTGACCGTGGAGTACCTGCGGAGCAACCCGGAAGTGTCACGCGTCGAAGGCATGCGCCGGACGACCTTCGGCCCGGCGGCGATCTTCGTGGTCATCTTCCCGCTCGTTGGCGCGGCGCTGGCCTTCTTCGGACTGGTCGAGGGGATTCGCGCCAGCCACCTGTTGAGGATTGGTCGGCTGGCGTTCGGCAAGCTGACGTCGACCGCGGGCACCAACACGACAATCAACAACCGCCAGGTGATGGCCATGACGTTATCGTTCCGCGCCCATGACGGCGCGACGTATGACATGACTTCGAGGACGAACCAGCCGGAGAATCTGGACGACCAGGCCGAGGAGCTGATCCTGTACGATCCGGATGATCCGACGCGCGGCGCTGCGCTCGACGCGCTGCCCGGCAAACTCCAGATTGACCAGTCCGGGACGATCCGCCTCGGCCGTCCCATCGCCTGCCTGACGACGCTGATCGTGCCTGGCCTGACGATCCTCGGGCACGGGCTGTACCTGTTCTTCCGCTTCGTTGCCTGATCGTTGCACGTGCACCGGTCAGGTCTCACATCATAGGAGGCCGATTGTGCCAACCGAGTCCGCGGCGCAAGCGCTGAGCATCCTGCGGGATGGCAGCCTGTTCCAGTGGTACGTGATCGCGCTGTTCGCGCTGACCGTCTACGTCTACGCCAACGAGATCGAGAAACGCAACTGGAACCTGATCTTCGCCGGCCTGGCGTTCTGGGGGATGGACTGGTTCAACGAGATCTGGAACGGGCTGGTGTTCCACTTCACCCAGTACGCTCCGGTGTGGGGCGCGCCGGGCAAGACCGCCTACCTGATCCTGATCGGGCTGAACATCGAGATCACCTTCATGTTCGCCATTGCCGGCGTCGCTTTCGCCAAGATGCTGCCCGCGGACAAGAAGATGAAGATCCTCGGGATCCCCAATCGGCTGTTCATGGCCGTCGTCGGCGCGGCGTTCTGCGTCTTCGTCGAGGTCCTGCTCAACGCCGTCGGTGCCCTCACCTGGGACTACCCTTGGTGGAACGTCGGAGCGCCGTGGCTGATCTTCCTCTTCGGCTACCTGACCTTCTTCCTGGTCTCGTTCTGGGTGTATGACATGCCGACCGTCCGCCAGAAGCTGACCGTCGTCGGCGTGATCTTTGCGGTGGATATCGTTGCGCTGCTGATCTTTGGCGTCGCGCTGCACTGGATCTGAGAGGCGACTGTGACCTCGGTCCCTTCGAGGCAGGCCGTCGCCGACAGGCGGGGGCCTGCCGAGGAGGGCCAACTAGGTGTGACCGAGAGGGAGCCGATGAGCACCTATCGGGGAATCCGGCAGGCGTTCCGCGTGCTGAACCATTCCTTTATGATCTCAGTCTTCCGATCGGGATTGGGCGCGTGGGTGGTCAGCCCGTGGGCGGGGTACATCATGGTGCTGACGACGATCGGCCACAGGACCGGGCGGCTTCGGCACACGCCAGTGAACTACGCGCTGATCGACGGGGATGTATGCTGCATCGCCGGGTTCGGCAGCGTGGTGCACTGGGCACGCAACCTGGCCGCCGTCCCGGAGGCGGAGGTCCAGCTCCCCGCGGGGCGCTTCTGGGGCAGGGTGCAGACCGTGACGGACGATCAAGAACGGCTGCGCATCGGACGGCAGATCCTGAAGAATGCCGGCTTTGCCGGCTTCTTCTTTGGCTTCAGCCCATTCACTACCAGCGACGAGCAATTGGGACGCGGGATCGCCGGCGTGCCGGTGTACCGCATCAGGCCGTCGCGCGCGATCTCGGCGGTTTTCGATCCCGGGGCAGCGGGCTGGATCGGCTCGACGCTTGTGTGGATCGTCGTGCTGGCGCTGGTGGTTGCGGTCCTGATACACTGACCATCCCTGTCCGCCCGGAGTCAAACGATGTTGAATGTCTTCCGTGAGTTGCTCCTGGGCCCCCCGCTGCCGACGGGGCAGCTCGGCGAGCGGCGGTTGAACAAGATCCGAGCGCTGGCGGCGTTCTCGCCGGATGCCCTTTCCTCCATTGCGTACGCCAACCAGGAGATCTACCTCGGGCTGGGTGTTGCCGGCAGAGCCGGCCTGGCGTTAGCCTTCCCGGTGGCGCTGGCCATCGTCTGCGTGCTGCTCGTCGTCGCAGTGTCGTACTTCCAGACCATCCACGCCTACCCGTCAGGCGGAGGCTCGTGGATCGTGGCCCGGGCCAATCTGGGGATTGGCGCCGGCCTGGTCGCGGCGGCGGCGCTGCTGCTTGACTATGTGCTGACGGCTGCTGTCAGCCTGACCGCCGGGGTCGAGGCGATAGCGTCCGCCTTCCCAGTGTTGTGGCCGCATCGGGTGACGGTGGCGCTGGTCCTGCTTCTGCTTATGATGCTCCTCAACTTGCGCGGACTGCGCGAGACCGGGACCTTCCTGTCGATCCCGGTTTACGCTTTCCTGGCGGCGTTCTTCCTGATGCTTGCCGCTGGCGTTTGGAAGGCAATCTTGGGCGGGCCGCAACCGTTGGCGCCGGTGGCACCGCCAGCACTCGTGCCCTTGACGGTCGTCCTGGTGCTCCATGCCTTTGCCACGGGTTGCACCGCACTAACAGGCATCGAGGCAATCAGCAACGGCGTCCCGGCCTTCCGCCCGCCGGAGTCGAAGAACGCCGGACAAACGCTGCTCGTGATGGCGGTCCTGATGACCGCGCTCTTTGCCGGAAGCATTGGCCTGGCGCAGTACCTCGCCGTGGTGCCCGGGCCGCAGGAAACCGTCCTCTCGGCCCTCGCCCGGACCGTCCTCGGGCGGGGGTGGGCGTACTACATAGTCCAGACGACGACGCTTCTCATCCTGGCGGTGGCCGCGAACACCAGCTTTATGGACTACCCGCGCGTGGCGGCGCTACTGGCCAAGGAAGGCTTTCTGCCGCGGCAGCTGACCGGTCTGGGCGATCGTCTGGTGTTTGCCAACGGCATCCTGACGCTGTCCTTTCTAGCCGGCGTGCTGATCTTCATCTATCGCGGCGATTCTCACTCCCTCATCCCGCTATTTGCCATCGGCGCGTTCCTGGCGTTCACGCTCTCGCAGGCGGGGATGGTTGTTCACTGGTGGAAGGGGAGGGGTCGCGGCTGGGGACTGAAAGCCGCCATCAACGCCATTGGGGCCCTGGTGACCGGCGTTACGGTTCTGATCATCGCCGTGACCAAGTTCGTTGATGGGGCCTGGGTCACGCTGATCGTCATTCCGAGCATCATCCTGTTGTTCCTGCGCATCCGCTCGCACTACGCTGAGGTGGCATCTCAGTTGTCCCTGCGCGGCCTGCCGCCGTCGCTCAAGCCGGTCCAGGTCTCGCGGCTGGTCATCCCGGTCAGCTCGGTGCACCGAGGTGTCATTGCCGCGGTCGACTACGCCAAGGGAATCTCGTCGAACATCACCGCCGTGCATGTGGAGATGGACCCGGGCTCGGGGGACGCGCTGCGCCGGGACTGGGAGCAATGGTTCCCTGATATCCCGCTGGTTGTCCTGCCCTCCCCCTATCGCTCGATGATCGACCCGCTGCTTCGCTTTCTGGATGTGACCGACGCGGCCCACAATGACGGTCAGCTGGCGACGCTCGTCCTGCCGGAGTTCGTGCCGGCGCGCTGGTGGCAGGGGCTGCTGCACAACCAGACCGCGTGGCTGACCAAGGCCGCCCTACTGTATCGGCGCCGGACCGGCAATCTGCCGCGCGTCGTGATCGACGTCCCCTACTACCTTCGGGAGTAGCCGGTTCCTTGCGTGCTATCATCTCCGCCCGACCCGAGTCCATCTCCCGGAGACCTTCTGTTGCAGCCTCCTGAAGTGACCTCTCGCGCCCGTTGGGGCGTCCTGCTGGCCATCGGGCTGGGCACCTTCATGTCGGCGCTCGACGGCAGCGTGGTCAATATCATCCTGCCCGTGGTGCGCCAGCAGTTCACCGCCTCCGTTGCCGCGGTCGAGTGGGTAGTCACCATCTACCTGCTGGTCATCAGCGCGCTGCTGCTCAGCGTTGGCCGGCTGGGCGACCTGCGAGGCCATCGCTCGGTCTATGCTGCGGGCTTCCTGGTGTTCCTGCTTGGCTCGGCACTGTGCGGCCTGTCGACATCCGTCGGCTTCCTGATCGGCGCGCGCGGCATGCAGGCGATTGGCGCGGCGATGCTGATGGCCAACGCGCCGGCCATCCTGACCAAGTCCTTCCCGGCCGAGATGCGGGGCAGGGCGCTCGGGCTACAGGCGACGATGACCTACCTGGGCCTGACGGTTGGGCCGTCGATCGGCGGCTGGCTGGCGAACGCGCTCGGCTGGAGATGGGTCTTCTACATCAACCTGCCGGTCGGGTTGGCGGCGCTTCTGCTGGCGCTTCGATTCGTGCCCCGTGACGCGGGGAATGGCGCAGTCCAGGGATTCGACCTGCGCGGGGCGGTCACCTTCGCCCTCGGCCTGGTCTCACTCCTGCTGGCCCTGAACCAGGGCGAAGCCTGGGGTTGGTCTTCACCCGCGACCGTTGGACTGCTGGCCGGGTCGGTGATCCTGCTGCTGGCCTTCCTGCGCGTAGAGCGCAACGTGCCGGCGCCGATGCTCGACCTGTCGCTGTTCCGTCAGCGCACGTTCTCTGCTGCCGCGGGGAGCGCCCTGCTCAACTACGTTTGCGTATACACGCTGCTCTTCCTTCTGCCGTTCTACCTGCTGGACGCGCGCGGGCTGAGCACCGCGCAGGCAGGGCTGCTGCTCACCGCACAGCCGCTGACGATGGCGCTGGTCGCACCGCTGAGCGGGAGCATGTCGGACCGGATCGGAACGCGCCTGCCGAGCGTGATCGGCATGGGCCTGCTTGCGGTCGCGCTGTGGTTGCTCTCCGGCCTGACGGCCGAGACTCCAACGCTTGTCTTCGTTCTCAAGCTGGCCCTGGCCGGGCTCGGC
>JAPLGR010000634.1 GCA_026390045.1 Chloroflexota bacterium
GGGACGATGGGCATCGTCACCTGGATCACGCTGCGGACGGAGGTCAGGCCGACGGTGCAGGATCCCTCCCTGGTCGGGGCTGAGAGACTCGACCACCTTCTGGACTATGTATATCCGGTCCAGCGCGGTCTGCTCGGCGAGCACACCTTCATCCTGAACCGAGCCGTTGCTTCCTGGCTGGCGGCTGGCGGGGATCGGCAAGTTCAGGCTTCCCTGCTTGCGTCCTTGCCCGAGTTCGTCTGTCTTCAGAGCATCGCCGGATTCGACCGGCTGCCGCGGGAGCGGCTGGCCTACCACAAGGAGGATATCGGGCGGATCGCGGGTCAGACTGGCCTGCGGCTCGAACCGCGCATCGGCGATCTTAGGGCCGAGCATCTCCTGGAGGTGGCCACGCACCCATGCGGCGAGACCGACTGGCGGGATCTCCCGCGCGGCGGCTGCCTTTCCATCTTCTTCCTGTCCACCCTCGATCGAACGCCGGGCCTGCTACGGGCGTTCATGGAGGTGGCTGAGCAGGCGAGCGTCGTCGGAGCGGACATCGGCGTCTACCTCCAGCCGATCGTGCAGAACCACGCCTGCCATGTGGAGCTGATGATCCCCTTCGACCCGGCCGCCTCTGAAGAAGTGGAGCGCCTGTCCCGACTCGAACGGCAGGCCACGCAGCGCCTCATGGACTCCGGCGCCTTCTTCAGCCGTCCGTACGGCTCCGCCGGCGAGCTGGTCTGGGCGCGCAATTCGGCCAACACGCGGCTGGTCCGGACCGTGAAGCAGATCTTCGACCGCAACCAGGTCCTGCAGCGCGGGAAATGGGCCTTCCCGCCGGAGTCTCGGCCAGCGCCGGCGTTCGGATTCGGAGGGCAGGATCTCTCGGCGCTGGAGGGGATCGTGGGCGCCGAGTGGGTATCGACCGCGCCGTGCGTGCTGGACACGTATGCCTACTACATGAATCCGGAAACCATGAACAAGGATGGATCGCAGTGGCTGCCCCGCCCGGCGGCAGTCGTGCTGCCGCAGTCCACGGCGGAGGTCCAGGAGATCATGCGGTTCTGCGCTGGAAGCCGCTACATGGCCAAGCCGCTCTCGACGGGCTTCCACGCCGCCGCGGCAGCCTCGAGCGGCGACGTCATCATCCTCGATCTGAAGCGCATGAACCGCGTCGTGGAGATTGACGTCAAGAACCAGATCGCGGTCATTGAGCCCTACGTGCGCGCCGTTGACCTTCAGACCGAGATCGTCCGGCATGGGCTGAACTGCCACATCATCTCGAGCGGCGCGAACCATTCCCTGCTGGCGTCGCATGCGGCGGCCTGGGGATATGGCGTCTCCGGCGCGGCCACAAGCTACTCGGGCAGGAACCTGCTGGGGGTGGAATGGGTGCTGCCGACGGGGGAGGTCGTCACCCTGGGCAGCGCCGGAGACGGCTGCGGGTGGTTCTCGGCGGACGGCCCGGGCCCCTCGATGCGCGGGATCGTTCGCGGCTTCCAGGGAACCCTAGGCGGGCTCGGTGTGTTCACGCGTTGCGCCGTCAAGCTGTTCAAGTGGGACGGCCCGCGCGAGTGGGAGGTGGAGGGGAGATCGCCGAAGTATGTCCTGAAGCGGGTGCCGCCGCGGACGTCCCTGCAGGCGATCGCCTTCCCGTCACGGGCGGCGGAGCGGGACGGCGGCTACAAGATGGGTGAGGCCGAGTTGAACCACGGTGAGTTCCGCACCCCGATGTTCTTTGCGGCTCTGGGGCTGACCGAGAACAACGAAGAACTGAAGGTGGCGCTGGAGAGCGGCCTGTTTCAGAAGATCGGGCAGGACATGATCAGCACGGCGGTGTTTGCCGCCTCGGAGGCAGAGTTCGCGTGGAAGATGAAGGCGCTGCGCCAGATCCTGCGCGAGACGGGCGGCGTGATGTTCCCGATGAACCTGCCCATGCGGCCGGGCCTGATGCGATGGGCGGGCCGGCTGACTCGGAATGTGCGCGATCCGCTCGCCCTGCTCCGAGGGTCCCCCGGTCTGCAGGAGGCGATCCAGCGCCTTCCGATCTTCCAGGGCCTGAGGCGCGAGAAGCAGTCCACGCTGTTCTGGCTGCTCTTCCGCAACGCCAACAACACGCAGGCCGGATTCCGCCCGTCGCAGGGCATGGCGACCATGCTGGGGGCGTTCGACACTTGGGATCGGAGGCGACCTGGGCTCGGGAGGCACCTTCGAGAGCGGCCATCTGGGGTACCTGGAAGGCATCATCCTGTACGACCCAGGCACTCCGGAGTCGGCAATGGCGGCGCGGGAACTTGTGGAGACGGGCGTTCGGGACGCGATTGATCGCGCCATGGGCGTTCCGATCGCGGCGTATGGTGTGGAGGCCAATCGGGTCTTTGGCCCCGCCTGCGGCAACTACCACATCTGGTTGGCGCGAATCAAGGCTGCGCTCGATCCGCACATGGCGTCCGACCCGTTCTTCTATGCCGAGCCGTTGGAGGGAGGAAGAGCGGCGGATGGCATGCCGCCAGCCTGGCTACCCTAACTAGAGGCTGGCAAAGGGACCCCCGAAGGATCCAGTCCCGTCTTCACCGGAGACTGCACCAGAGACCAAGGAGAAGATGTCATGGGCACGTACTTGATGTTCGGAAGCTACTCGCAAGATTCGATCAGGAAGATCAGCGCAAAGCGCACAGATGACATGGTGAGGCTGATCGAGAAGTACGGCGGGAAGCTGACAGCTGGGTATGCCTTGCTCGGGGAAAAGGACCTGCTCCTGCTCGTTGACCTGCCGACCACCGAGCAAGCCATGAAGACATCGGTTGCCCTGTCGAGGATGCTCGGGATTGGATTCTCTACGACTCCCGCAGTGAGTATCGAGGCATTCGACAAGCTCACCGAGAGCCTGTAGGTACCTGGGTCCGACCGCCGCGCAGTGGGACAAGATCATGCAGGTCAACCTGCGGGGCGTCTTCCTGCTGTGCCAGCTGGTGGTCTCGGGCATGCGAGAGCGGGGCGGGGGGAGCATCATCAACATCGCCTCGATCGAAGGCCTGCGCCCGTCCAAGGTGCTCGGCGCGTACTTCGTCTCGAAGGCGGCGCTGATCCTCCTGACCCAGGCCCTGGCTCAGGAGCTCGGCCCTTTGGGATTCGCGTGAATGCTCTTGCGGCCGGGCTCATTCGGACCGACTTCAGCGCTGCGGGAGCCGCCGGAGGTCGCCAAAGCTGTGTAGCGGCCCGCACGCCGCTCAAGCGGCTGGGCGAGCCTGAGGACGTGGTGGGCGCGGCGCTCTTCCTGGACTCATCCGCTTCCGCCTATGTCAACGGCGCCGTGATCACGGTTGATGGAGGCCTGAATGCCGGCGGCCCGTTGGGCTGACCGCTCGCAGCCAGGGCGCGGAACACCCGCCCCCTGCCGCGGCGCGCGTTCCTGGACTGCACGACTGACGGCACACAACGACCGTCGGCGCAAGGTCGGGCCAGGAGGATTGAGAGCATGACACGCACACCAAGTACCCTCAGGACGATCGGCAAGGTCTTCGCGGCGGTCGTCCTGGTCATCCTTGGCCTGCTCATCCTGGCGGCGTCGGTCATCGGCGTCCTGTATGTGCGTGCGAATGTGACGAATGGGCAGATCGTGTCCTCGGGGCAGGATCGCAGCTATCTGCTCTTCGTGCCCACTACCTACGACCCTGCCACGCCAACGCCACTCGTCATCAGTATCCACGGGTTCGTGGAATGGCCGGCGCATCAGATGCAGATCAGCCACTGGAACGATCTGGCGCAGGAATACGGCTTCCTGGTCGTCTATCCCGAGGGTACCGGATTCCCGCGCCGTTGGCAGGCAAGCAGCCAAGCCGACGGATCCACAGACCCGATGGTGGATGTCCTCTTCATCTCCGACCTGATCGACGAACTGGCGCGGCAGTACAACGTCGACCCTGCCCGCGTGTACGCCAATGGGCTGTCCAACGGAGGTGGAATGTCCTTCCTCCTGGGCTGCGTGCTCTCCGATCGGATCGCCGCCATCGGGAGCGTGGCGGGCGCCTATCTCTACCCGCTGGATGAGTGCAGCCCCTCCAGGCCCGTGCCGATGATCGCCTTCCATGGGACCGCGGACCCTATCGTTCCGTATCTGGGCGGGCCATCGAGGCATGCTGAAGTCCCACTCCCTGTGATCCCGGATTGGATAGCCGCCCGCGCGAAGCTCAACGGTTGTGATGAACCTCCGGCCGAGTTGCCTGCCAGCGGAGAAGCCAGCGGGATCCGATACCCGGGCTGCGACCAAGGGGCCGACGTTGTCTTCTACACGGTAGACGGCGGCGGACACTCCTGGCCGGGTGGGGACCCGCTGCCGGAATGGATCGTGGGGCACACGACACAGGACATCGACGCCACCCGGGTGATGTGGGAGTTCTTCAGCCGGTTCTCGATCGGGGGCTAGCGGGCCCCGGCCTGAGCACCTGATCGTCAGGCTTCCTGTGCAAGGCTCTTCCTGGCCTAGCCCGCCTCAGTCCGGATCTACTGGGCCGTGAGCACAGCCGATGGTGGCCTGGCGCCCGGCGGCCCGCTGGGCTTGCAGGCGCGGACCGAGCCCAAATCCTGCGTCCCCACTTGCTGCGCACGCCCCCAACTCTGACCCCCACGTTATGATCTCGGAGGTGATGGCCCAGTTCTGGCGCCGCCGCGCTCTCGTGCCATGCCCGTCCCGCCATAGGTGCCGTGTCAAGTCAACTGATAATGTTACCGGGCTGTTAGCAGAACCTGAAAAGTGGACACTTTCAAACTTCAAAAGTGGACACGCATACCGTCCAAGGGGAGGGTGGTGGATTGGAGAATCTGGTTCTTGCACCAGATACGGATGTCCAGGACTCCCTTGTCCTGATCTGGGATGAGATGCAGCTCCACCTCCTCATGGGGAAGCACCTTGCGGACTTGGATCTCTCGGCCGAAGAGGGAAATACGGCGATAGGCGTTGACCAGCCGGCGTTCGCGCAGGCAGAAGACGTCCTTGGGCGAGGTGTAGGGCTTGGGCAGGGCGAAGGGACGGAAGAGGCTGTTGCCCTCTTTCAGGGCACGGGCAAAGCGGATGCTGGGGATCTCGCCCGTAGTGGAGTGGACCTGGTGATTGTTGTACCGATCGAGTTCCTCCCGTAGGACCGCCCGCCCTCCCTGGATGGAGTCGATATTCTCCAGAGCACAGGTGCGGACGATCCGGTCCTGCATCCAGCCATAGGGGCGTTCAATCTTGCCCTTGGCCTGAGGAGAAAGGGCGTGGATCACTTCGACTCCCAACACCTGCATCATGCGTTTCCATTGCGGGTCAGCCTCGTCGGTCTGGAGGACATGCCTGCGCCAGACGCTGTCCCGGCCCTGGACGAAGCGGAAGATGCGTAGGGAGTCGACGTAGTAGCGCAAGGGGATGCCGTAGGCCTGCATGAGAGCCTGGGCAGCCTGAATGTGGTTCCAGGTTGGTCTCGTGGGGGAAGAAGTCGGCAAAAAGGAGCTTCCGGCTGAAGTCGTCGATGGAGGTGATGAGGGTCCATTTCTCTTGGGCGTAAGGGGACCAGAGGTGAAGGGAGGCATCGTGCTGGACCAGGGCGCCGATGGCCGTCGTCAGGACTTCCCGCGAGTGGGGTTGTTGCCTGCGACGGTGAGGGATGTAGCAGTCCAGGGCTTTGGCGCGCGTCGTGATCGTCGTCGCGGAGACACAGACCCCCTTCTTCTTCAGACGATCGCGCAAAGCCGAGTAGTTGTAGCCAGAGATGGGCAGCCGAGGATCTTCGACCAGCTTTCTCTCCCGCAGGAGTTCATACTTGATTTCCGCATCCGACGTCGGTGACACTCGAGGGGGCGTTGACCGTTCATACGGGACTGAGAAGGTCTCTGGGGACTGCCGGTACGCCTTGAGCAGGCTGAAGAAACGGCTCTTGCCAATCCCCAGTGCCTCCTGGAGATCAGTGCGGTTCATCTTGCCCTGGAGGTAGGCCTGAAACAGAAACTTGACTTTCTCGGTCGTGAATCTCTTGTGGACCTGGCCCATCGCTCCCTCCCGGTGGTTTTCTGGAGGGTATCATGGGGTGTCCACTTTTCAGCTTTGAACTGTCCACTTTTCAACTTTG
>JAPLGR010000044.1 GCA_026390045.1 Chloroflexota bacterium
GTAGTAAGTTCATCTTTCAGATACTTACTCAACGGGATGGCGACAGAACCCCCAGAGCTGCCCAGCGACCCAGCCGCCCTGCGGCAGATGCTGTTGCGGACCCTGGCCCAACTGGACGCCACCCAGGCGGCGCTGGCGGCCAAGGAGTACGAACTCGAGCGCGTGCGGCACTGGCTCCAGCAGATGCTGCGCCACCGCTACGGACAGAAGCGCGAGCGGGTGGATGAGAACCAGTTGTTCCTGTTCGCCGCCGAGATCGCCAGCCGGGGGGAAGAGCCGCCACCCGAGCCGACGCCAGCCAGCAGTCAGCCGCGTCTGGCTTCGCCGGGGCACGGACGGCAGCGCTTACCGCAGTCCCTGGAGCGGCGGCGCGTGGTCTATGACCTGGCCGAGGGCGAGCGATGCTGCCCCGAGTGCCAGACACAACTGCGGCACATCGGCGAGGAGATCAGCGAGCAGCTCGAGTACGTGCCGGCCTCGCTTCACGTGATCCAGCAGGCCTGCCAGAAGTACGCCTGCCCGAAGGGCTGCACGGTGGTCACGGCCCAGAAGCCGATGGCACCCATCGACAAGGGCTTGCCGGGACCGGGGCTGCTGGCGCACGTGGCGGTGAGCAAATTCGGGGATCATCTTCCTTTGCACCGCCAGGAGGCGATCTTCGCGCGGCAGGGCGTGGAACTCTCGCTATGTGGGGGACGCCCTCCATCCCTACACGGTGTACGACTACACCCCGAATCGCTGCCGCGAAGGGCCGGATGAGTTCCTGAAGGACTTTCACGGATACCTGCAGGCGGATGCCTACTCGGGCTACGACCAGATCTACAAGGAAGCCGAGCGCGGCATCACGGAGGTGGCCTGCATGGCGCACGCGCGCCGCAAGTACTTCGAGGCGCAGTCGTCCGACATCATGCGTTCGACGGTGATGCTGGCTTACTTTCATCTGCTGTACGACGTCGAGCGTGAAGCGCGGGAAAAGCAGTTGGATGCCGCAGGGCGCCTGGCGCTGCGCCGGGAGCGGAGCCAGCCGATGCTGGACGACATACAGGCCTATCTGAAACGCGAGCGGCCGAAGGTGCTGCCCAAGAGCCCGATCGGCCAAGCCATGGCCTACACGTTGTCCAACTGGGATGCGCTGGTGCGTTACGCGAAGGACGGCGATCTGGAAATCGACAACAACGGCGCCGAACGCAGCCTGCGTGGGATCGCTGTCGGTCGCCGCAACTGGACCTTTTTCGGGAGCGACAACGGCGGACGTACAGCGGCGGTGCTGACCAGCCTCATCGCCACCTGTAAGCGCCACCACATGGATCCATTCGCCTATCTGCGCGATGTGTTGGCGCGCATCGGCGCCCACCCTCAAAACCGGCTCGATGAATTACTGCCCGACAACTGGTTGGCCGCCCGGACGGCCAGCACGGCCTGACCCAAAACCCAGCCTTCAACCACACACGCGTCTGTACATGTGTTCGCCGGACGGATACTCCCCCTCAGCTTCGGGTCTCCGCGTGTTCAGGATGCCTCCGCCTTCGGCGCCGCCTCCCCATTTCCTGCGATCGCTGGTACGCCCCTTGCT
>JAPLGR010000144.1 GCA_026390045.1 Chloroflexota bacterium
TTTCGATACGCTCGCCGTCGCTCATGGTGAGCAGGCTGGCGATACCTACGTCGATCCCGACCTCGGCTCCGGTTGAAGGCAGGAACTCCGGCTTGGCGTCGCAATTGAAGGAGGCGTACCAGGACCCCGCTTGCCTGCGGATGCGGAGGGTCTTGATCTCGCCCTTGACTGGCCGGTGCCAGCGCACGGCAATCCGTCCGATGCCTGTGACCTTCAACCGCCTTCCATCCAGGCGGAATCCGTTGCCGTACTCCTTCAGCCCGAACGAGTCGAAACGGTCCCTGCCGCGGAAGCGGGGATAGCCAGGCTTCTCGCCCGCCCTATGGCGGCGGAAGAACGCCTGGAAGGCTTTGTCCAGGTCGCAGGTTGTGACCTGGAGGATGTGCGAGTGCAATTGCGCCGCGCTTGGATCGTCCCGGCGAAAATCTTTCACCTTCCGCAACTGCGCGTACTTGCCGATGCTCTCCTTTCGCTCGTTCCATGCAGACTTGCGCTCCTCTAGACAGGCGTTGTACCAACGGCGGCACGTCTCGACGGTTGCCTCTAGCAGACGTTTCTGGGACTTCGTGGGATAGAGTCGGTAACGGTAGGTGACTTGCATCAATGATCTTGCTGTTTTGGGCTTACGACCCCGAGGAACCTTGCCTTGCGTTGTCCCGATGCCCTTGCGGGATCGCCGCATGCTGAGGTCAGGGGGTTTGTGGCGGACTTCATCCGATCACGCATCACCCTGGCGGGTCCTGCGCGAGTGTGTCGGCGATCAGGGCCTCCAGCTTACGCTGTAGGTCAAGCACGTGTTTGTGCTCCTCGACCAGCATCGCCAGCAGTAGTGTCTCAAAGGGCAGCAGGTGCGAGGCGTAAGCTGCTGCGGCCAGATGATGGCGTGCAGAGGCCAGCAGGTCGTCGAGGGCGAGTTGATCCTCGCGGCGCAAGGCGCGCCGGAAGCGGCTAAGCGATTCCTGCTCGGCGAGAAAGGCCTGGGTGATTGAGGGAAGTGTGCGTCCCATGGTGACTTAGACCCACGGCAGGCCGGGCTGAGTGACGACCGGCGGCTGTGGCGGACGCAGCAGCCAGGCAGCATCGGCGGCAGCTTGCAGGCGGTCGAGCAGCGCCCAGCGATCCTTGACCAGCGTTTGCGGCTCGCGGGCACCGACGATCACCGGGCCGGCTGCGGCCAGGCGCTTGAGGTGGGCGAGAGTGACGGTAAGCAAGCGCTCAGAGTCGGCCAGCGGGACGCTTTCGTCGTAGAACGTCGACAGCATTTCGAGGACGAGCAGCGGCTCGGGGCAGGCCGGGGCGTTTTCGATCAGCTCGGCGAGCTGGAAACAAGTGAAGGCGCGCGACAGTCGAATGCGCCCGAGGAGGGCATGCGGGTCAGCAGGCAGGTGCGGGTGCAGATTCCCAACAAGCTGCCGCGCCAGGCGGGCAACAAAGTAGCCGTCGAAGCGATTGCCGCCGTCGAAGATGCGCACCGGTTGACCTCGCCCGGCAAGCGCCGTAGCGACCGCCAGTAGCGTCCGGGCCGTGGTCTCGGCGCCCCAGAACAGCGACAGGCGCGGCTGGGCAAGCGCTTCGACCAAGGCGGGATCAACAACCGGTGTCGGCAGATCGGAGGGAGCATAGGCGACCAGTTGGTGCGACATAGCGACCTCGCGCGGTTGGGTTACAGTAGCGGCTGACGAGAACAGAATGTTTGTTCTATTTCTACTCCAAACGCAACGGATGACCATCCCACCATGGGTTGAGTTGCTTGGGGGAGGCCACATCCCCCGCGCGGGGGATGCTGCCGAACCCATCTCCCGCGGCGCGCCATCACGACAATCATCCGGCCAAGGCACGAAGAGATCGGATCGGGGCTGGGAATGTAACGGTGACGGATAGAATCGCCCTGTCAGGCGCAGCATAGCTATATCGGCGAAGTCGTGAACGACGAAGGTCGGACGGAGGCGATTGGTGCAGCGAAGCAAGCAGACCCGCGCCTATGACGCCCTCAGCCGATGGTACAGCATGCTTGCCGACCCATCCGAGGGCCCTCTCCGCAGGGCGTGCTTGGACAGG
>JAPLGR010000608.1 GCA_026390045.1 Chloroflexota bacterium
TCATCATGTGTCCTGGTTGCTTAGGTCCCTCGACGGCGCCACCTAGGGTTTGCGCAGGAAGCGTCGTTCGGTCTGCATGATCTTCTCCACCCGGCGCGCATGCCGCCCTCCGCCGAATGGCGTCTCGAGCCAGGTCTTCACGATCTGACGCGCAAGCGCTTCGCCGATCAGGCCTGCGCCGAGCGTCAGGACATTGGCGTCGTTGTGCTCGCGGCTGTTCAGGGCTGTGGATTGGTCGTGGCACATCGCCGCCCTGACGCCCGGCACCTTGTTGGCGGCCATGCACGATCCGATGCCCGCACCGTCGATCAAGATGCCGCGTGTGGCGCGCCCTTGCGAAACCAACTCGGCCACCGCCAGGGCGAAATCCGGATAGTCCACTGCCTCGGTGCTGTTCGTCCCGCAGTCGATGACCTCTTGCCCCAGTTCGCGCAGGTAGCCCTTGAGGGACTCCTTGAGCTTGAAGCCCCCGTGGTCTGCGCCGATGGCGACGGCCTTGCCGCCGGCAGACGGTGTGGCCATACAGGGCGTTTCCACCTTCGCCGCCGAGGCGGCTGTGGGCGCGGTCCGCAGCGTGATGTGGCGATCCATGGCAACCTGTCGCGCGAGCGGCGTAATCAGGCTGCCTTCCGGAACCTGGAGGTCCGAGCCGAAGGCTAGGGTGCGCAGGTCGAACTCGGTGATCAGCCGGCGCCTGGGCGCGGGATTGAGGCGGGGTTCCAGGCCAAGCGTCCGATACACCGCCTGGCGGACCTTTGCCCGGATCGCTTCCCTGTCCGTCACGAAGCCCTCCCCAAGATCAAAGCCCTTGGCATCACATGCCTTCCCTGTCCCGGACGATACCGCTGCCCGGAGGCAGTCGCTCGAGGCGTTTCGCGGACGGTGCCTTCATCTCGCGCTCGCGACCTCGGAGCAACTCAACCTTGAAGCGCGAGCGGTCGCCGCGATGGAGCGCCAGGTAGTACTCGATCGGACGCCCGTCAGCCAGATAGCTGATGCTCTCCAGATAGACCAGTGGGGCGCCCTTGCGGACACGCAACAGTCTGGCCTGCCGCGCATCGGCGGCAACAGCCTCAATCGTGCGCTGCCCACTCGCCAGCGTAAGGCCGCATTCGGTCTCCAGGTACTCGTAGAGCGATCGACGCGTGAGATCAGCGGTCTCGAGACCCGGGACCAGCGCCTGCGGCAGGTAGGTCGTCGTCAGCACGACCGGCTCGTCCTCGACGAAGCGCAGCCGTTCGATCTCGACGATGGACGTCCCGGGCTTCACATTCAATCGGGCAGCGATGCTCTCGTCCGCCGGCCGGACCTCCTGGCGCAGCACCTGACTGACCGGAGGGTGGCCTAGGGCGACCATGTCTTCGAAGAAGCCCGACAGGCCCTCGACGGCGCGTTCGGTGAGCTTGGGGGGCGCGACGAAAGTGCCTCGGCCCCGTTCGCGCACAACCCATCCCTCGTGAGCCAGCTCGGTCAGCGCTTGGCGGATCGTCGTCCGGCTGACGCCCAGCTGGTCGCACAACTCGAGGTCGCCGGGGACCAGGTCGCCGGCTTTCCACGCGCGGCTGGCAATCCGGTCCTTGAGTGCCTGCTTGACCTGGACGTGAAGCGGCAGTGGGCTCATCCGGTCCACGCGAAGAGGTCGCTCGGGGGATCTAGTGCGCCCGCCAGCCATCAGGGGCCCATCTCGGTGCAAAGGTCATAATGTTATGACATCATAATGATACGACAAATCTAGCCGCCCCGTCAAGCCCCCATACGCTGGGTCTAGGGTCCCCCGTCACCGGCTTTCCGGGCTCATCCGCCCTGTTCCCTCTCCTAACCTTCTGCGGGGCCTCCGCCGATCAGCTGGAATCTGGGGTGGGCGGTCTTCTCTGGGAGAGTTGGCACGGATCCCGCGCGTCGGACTGTAGGCCAGCGCGCGCCTTGGGAGACTGGGAGCCCGCGCTCCGCGATCCTCGCTACCTGCCACGGCCCGCTTCACAGCGCGCATGTTAGAATGGCGTCGCGGGCCGTTAGCTCAATGGCAGAGCAGGTGCCTTTTAAGCACAAGGTTGAGGGTTCGACCCCCTCACGGCCCACCAGTCGATCCACGCCCAGAGGCCCGCCTGGCAGCGGGCTTTGTCATCCCTGATGGTACCATGGCGCCATGACCATCAAGCGCCAGCAGATCACTCAGACCGGGCAGCAGCTGTGCCCATTCAACCAGCCACGCGAGAGCCCCCGACCTGAGGGGTTAGTCCCAGGACAATGCCATGGACTAGTCTGTCACGACCTACTTCCATTATGTGAATATCCTCTGTAAGCGCACTTTAAGGTCTGGCACCGACTTTCAAATTTCATGCCCCAGACTTCAATGCCCCATTATCATGTTATAATCCTCTTTAGCACGGCCGTTCTATCCCGCCTTTGACGAGAGAAGAATGGACATCAGCTCATTTCAACCGAATGCTCCCGGTAGGATCATCCCAATCACCGGCATCCCTTCGGCCACACACGCCTTCCTCCCTGACCCTCTCCCCCCACAATGGGAGTTCCCCTCCCGGCTCTACCCCCTCCTCGTAAAGGCACGTACGGCACTCGCAGGGCTCGACGGGACCGGAAGTCACTTGCCGGACCCGAATATCCTCTTGCGACCTCTCCAAAACCGAGAAGCCCAGAAATCATCCAGCCTGGAGGGCACCTACACCGAGCCCGAACAACAGCTTCTATTCCAACTGAGCCCACAGGAGCCCAACTCCGCCAACGATCCCATCAACGCATACAAGGAAGTGTATAACTACGGACGGGCCCTCCGCCTCAGGATGGAATCACCAGACCGCCTCCCGCTTTCCCTCCGCCTCATCAGGGACCTTCACCGCACCCTCCTTCAAGGCGTCCGAGGATCCGATAGGAACCCCGGCGAATTCAGGCGCCTGCCCAACCAAGTCGGCCGCCCCGCCAGGTACATTCGCTTGTGAACGCTTTCCTGACCCACTACCAGTTTGAAGCGATACATCCCTTCATGGACGGCAACGGGCGAGTCGGCCGCCTCCTCCTAGCCATCACCATCATGGAATGGTGTGAGCTCTCGAGCCAATGGCTTTACATGAGCGCGTACTTCGACGCCAACAAGGACACATACATGGACCTCCTCCTCAGAATTAGCACTCATTCGGCATGGGAGGAATGGATCGAGTTCTGCCTAGAGGGAGTGCTGGCCCAATCATCCGATGCCCTCGACCGCTGCCGGCGGCTACTCACCCTAAGGGATGAGTACGACGAACGGATCCTCTCGACGAAGGGGTCAGCACGACTCCAAGCGATCGCTCACGGCTTGTTCATCCATCCTCTCGTCAACCCAAGTTCTCTCGCACGGAAGCTCAACGTGAGTTACCCGACCGCGAGGGCCGACATAGACAGACTGGTGAAGGCAGGTATCCTCACCGAATTGCCCAATACGTCTCCAATGACCTTCTACGCACCACGAGTCTTCAAGATCACCTTCTCAGACTCTGACGTCGGTTCCGACTAGAATGGCAGTGGCCTCTTACGCACACGGCTGGAGGTTCGAGTCCTGCATGGCCCGCCAACACACCCACGCTCAAGAGCCCGCTGTCGCGCAGCATGGCTCGGGGCCGTCGGGCGGCCCCCCACCTCGCGGCCCCGCCCGCCTTTAACACAATCGCTGACACTGGGCCTCTTGAGCACAAGGTTACAGGTTCGACCCCTGCACGGCCCATCTCAATTCCACGTTCAGGGCCCCGCGTCATGCGCGAGAATGGATGGTGAGCTCCCCGCCGCCGAGCGGCATAGCTCCGGGCCGTTCGGCGTCCCTGCGGACCAGAGGAGGGGTCATGAGCGAATCTACCGCCCCAACACACTATTACGCGGATCGCAAGGAGAAGCTCTTGAAGGACCTTGGGGTCCTCTTCAATTCGGCCCACAGGATCCTCCCTGCTCATGCGAAAGCCAGTGAAGTCCCCGCGATCCTCGACGACACCCGTCAAGGCTTCGGCGACATGCTCGCACAGTTGCCAGACCTTGGCGGAGACCGCAACCTCTTCAATTCCTCCATTGTGGCTGGTGTCGCGGCGCTTGCATACATTCGCGCGCTCGAATCCCGAGGGCTGCCTTCCGCGAGCATCTATAAGAGTCTCTACGGGATCTACTTCGATGCCTATTCCTCCTTGCCTGGGCTGGTGAAGGCGGCTCTGAGGTGGTTTGAGTTCTCAGGAGCGCACATGCGCCAGTTGAAGGCATTTGCGTACTGGACGCAACAACGCGCGCACCCCGAGAACTACGTGGTGCAATTCATCTCGGGGGATGGCCGCAGCTTCGACTTCGGGTTCGATGTCACCGAATGTGCCCTCGTGAAGTTCTATGGACGCCTGCATGCGGAAGAGCACCTTCCCTACGTCTGTATCGGCGACTTCGCCGCTTCATGTGCTCTGAAGACCGGCCTGCGGCGGACCACGACAATCTCCAACGGGGCAGCCATATGCGACTTTCGCTACGGGCGCAAGCGCGACACCCTATCGGGACTTCCCCTGGAGCAGCTCCCCGAATACAGCAGCAGGAGGGCCGCAAGCCAGCCCCGGCCGACGGCCTGAGCACCCGGCGTCCGTCCCGTGGCACGGGATCTCACTCTCCCACGAACATCCGTCGCGACTGGTCAGATGCAGGCCAAGAAGACATCCGCGCGGACACGGCGTCCAGTGCCTCATCATGGTTCGAGGGGCTGCCGAACAACTTGCTGAAGCTGACCCGGCGGCGGGACCTTCCGCTAGGCTTGCTTGACCATCTCTGATACCCCCTGACATTGGGGCTTTTAAGCACAAGGTTACAGGTTCAAGTCCTGTACGGCCCACCTCAACTTCACCCTCAAATGCCCGCTTCCTAGCGGGCTTCTTCTTCCATATCCATGACCTTGTGCCAAACCGTTGCGTGTTATGTCCCTTCTTCTTGCGTCTCCCATTCGGCGCCAGAAGTGGGAAGCCCTCCGCACGCTGCATCTCCGTCCACCGCCCAACCCTGCTCACCACGCCGCGAGACGGTAGCCCACTCCGGGTTCGGTGAGGATCAGTCGTGGGTTGGATGGATCTTCTTCCAGCTTCTGTCTCAGGTGGGCGACATACACCCGCAGGTAGTGGGTCTCCTGTTCATACTGAGGCCCCCAGACCTGACGTAGGATCTGGGAGTGGGTCAGTACCCGCCCCGCGTGCTGGACAAACAACCGCAACAAGGCATATTCGGTAACAGTCAGCCGGACCGGCTCGTCACCGAGGGTCACCAGTCGCCGGGCGAGATCCACCGCCAGTCGGCCACGCTGAAAGACTGTCTCTTCATCACCAGGCTGTGCGTGCCGAATAGCGACTCGTAGGCGTGCCAAAAGCTCGTCCACGCTGAAAGGCTTGGTAAGGTAGTCGTCCGCGCCGGCATCAAGCAGGCTGACCTTGTCGGTGTCGGAGTCGCGAACCGACAGGACGACCACCGGCACGCGGCTCCACTCCCGCAGCCTCTTCAGAATGGTCAGCCCGTCGTCGTCCGGAAGGCCCAGGTCAAGGATGAGAGCATCAGGGCGCAGGAGCGCGGCTTGAGCTAGTCCCTGCGCGCCGGTCGTCGCCTCGTGTACGCGGAAGCCATTCGACTCCAGGCTGATCCGCAGAAAGCGACGGATCTGGGTCTCATCATCGACGATGAGCACCACAGGACCCTCATCCATGTCCGGCATCCTCCTCCAGGACGGGCGGCGGCGTGTCCAGGGGAAGGCGGATCGAGAAGCGGGCTCCACCCTCGGGCTTGTTCTCGGCGTGCACGGTGCCACCATGGGCTTCGACCAGTCCGCGTACGATCGACAGCCCAAGGCCGGTCCCACCCGAGGCGGCGCCTGGGGCGCGGTAGAACTTCTCGAACACCCGCTCAGGGTCCTCCTTGGGCAGGCCGGGTCCACTGTCCTCGACCACCAGGAGGAGATTCGCACCATCCCGATGGGCACGGACGAGCACCCGCGTCCCCGGCGGCGTATGCATGGCTGCGTTGTGGAGCAGGTTCGCCAAGGCCTGCTGGAGCAAGACGAAGTCAGCCCGCAGGAGAGGAAGGTCGGGAGCGAGGTCAACGGTCAGCCGGTGCCGCGCCAGCAAGTCAGTAGTCTGGCGAACTGCCATGCTGACCACGTCGGGCACGTCAATCCAATCTCGCCGGATCTTCAGGAGGCCCGATTCAAGCCGCGTCATGTCCAGGAGGTTCTCGACCAACAGGTTCAGACGATCGGCGGCAGCCCGGATCTCATTCACCAGGAGTAGCGACTGAGGATCGGCCCGAGGATCTGAGAGACCGCTCGCCGCGCCGGCGATGGCGGCGATCGGCGTGCGGAGTTCATGCGACACCGAGTTGAGCAAGGTGCGATACAGGCGCTCCGACTCGGCAACAACGGCGCTGTGCTGTGCAGCAGCATCCAGGAGTTCGCGGTCCATCGCCACCGCAATCTGACCGGCGAACATGTCCAGCAAGGTCTCCTGTTCCAGACCCATCCTCGCGCCGGACGGCTGGCGGACGGCCAGTACCCCCAGGCACTTGCCGTGCGCCAGGAGAGGCATGTAGAGCCCCTCGGCAGAGGGCAGGGTATCCGTGTGGCGGCCGGCTGGCCTGCGGTTCCCGAATGCCCACGCCGCAACGCTGAACTCCTTCTCATTCGGAGCCCAGGTGCTGGCAGCATCGGGTACGCCGGCTAGCACTCCCGCAGGGTCGGCGCGGAGAATCGCTACCTCGGCGCCGAAAGTAGCCCCGACGCGGCTGACG
>JAPLGR010000493.1 GCA_026390045.1 Chloroflexota bacterium
CGCCCGATCGATTCGACACTGCCGACCCGATGTGGGGCGTGTTCCGATTCAAGGAGGGGCTGGGCGGCCGGCTGGTCCGCACCCTCGGCGCGTGGGACACGACCTCGCGCCCCGCCGCCTACCGTCTGTATCACTCACTCCTCCCCGCCCTGCTCAGCGTGATGCGGCGACACGGCCGCGCCGCCACGCGCCAGTCGCTTGAGTGAGGGCACGCCGCGCGGCGGCTCGGTTCGCCTGGATGATCACAGGAGGAACACATGATCAAGCTCGACCTGCGCAAGCAGCTCAAGCACCTGTACAACCCGTCCGCCAAGGAGCCGGTGCTGGTCGATGTGCCGGAGATGACCTTCGCCTGCATCGATGGCCGCGGTGATCCCAATGGGCCTGACTTTGCAGCAGCCACCGGCGCGCTGTATGCCTTCTCGTACACAATCAAGTTCCTGGTGAAGAAGGAGCGGGCCATCGACTACCCCGTGATGGCGCTCGAAGGCCTGTGGTCGATTGAGGGCAAGGCGGACTTCTCCCAGGGCGACTTCAAGAGGCGGGAGGCCTGGCTCTGGACGCTGATGATCATGCAGCCGGATGCAGCCTCGCCGGATCTGTGGCCGGTCGCGCTCGAGCAGGCGGCGCGCCGCGGGACGCCACAACTGGAGAGGCTGCATTTCGAGCGTGTACATGAGGGGCGCTCCGCGCAGATCATGCACGTCGGCCCGTACTCCACAGAGCCGGCAACGGTCGACCGCCTGCACGGATTCATTCGTGCCCAGGGCCTTCGGCCCCGCGGCAGGCACCACGAGATCTATCTGGGCGACCCGCGCCGTTCCGCTCCAGAAAAGCTGAAGACAGTGCTGCGCCACCCGGTCGAGCCGGCGAAGTAGGCCTGCAGGAGATGAATCCCTCGCCGGAGGACCTGGCCCGCCTGACAGCGACCGTAGAGGCTTTCTGCCAGTTGATCGACCGGCTCCCTGCGCGCGCCCTGCTCGAGAAGCCATGGGGGCCGCGCCAGGTGCTCAGCCATCTGGTCTTCTGGCATGAGAACTACGTCCGGCAGATCGAGGCCCGGCTGGCCGGGAAGGGCTGGCTTCTTCCAGAAGGCACGTTCAACCAGTTGAATGCAGACGCTGTGGCCTCCCTGGCGACCGTCGGCGCGCCGACGCTCATCGCCCGATTCCGTGCGGCCAACACACGGCTGTGCAGGCTCGCGATGCAGCCGAAGGCAGACAGCGTTCACGTGCAGCTCAAGGCGGACTCGAAAGCTTGGCCGCTGGACGAGTTCCTCGTTATGGTGGAAGCCCACATCCGCCGACACGGTGACGACCTGCGCAAGTCACATGTCGTGCGCAGCGGAGGGAGCGGGAGCGCTCCGAAGGCGAGCTGGGCCGGCCACGCGAGGCTGCCAGATGGCAAGGCCCGTCTTCTCTGTCATTGCGAGGAGGCCGCCGGCCGACGACACAGTCTGCCGTGACATACGTCTCGCCGTATGTCACCCCCCCCCATGGCAATGAGATTGCTGCACCCTTTCGGGCCTCGCGCTGAGATCGCCAACCAGACCCGGCGCTTCGCGCCACCACGCCGGGCACCTGTCGTCAGGGGACGCGCGTGCTACAGTTGAAGCTTGAACTTCCCCGGAGGCGCCATGATTACCGATCCCCTTCCGCGCGTTCCGCTTGCCCAGCTCCCTACCCCCGTCACGCCCCTGCCACGCCTGACCACAATGATGGGTGGGGCGGAACTGTGGATCAAGCGCGACGACCAGACCGGACTGGCTTTCGGGGGCAACAAGACGCGCAAGCTTGAGTTTCTGCTGGCCGATGCGGAGGCCAGGGGTGCCAGGACACTGGTCACGCGCGGGGCCGTGCAGTCCAATCACTGCCGGCAGACGGCCGCGGCGGCCGCGGCACGCGGGTTGCGGTCCATCCTGGTCCTGCGCGGCGATCCGCCCGACTCGCTCAATGGCAATCTGCTCTTGGATCAACTTCTGGGCGCGCAGATCGTCTGGACTCACAGGCGTGACCCGGAGACCGTCCTCCAAGAGACCTTCGCCCAGGAGGAGACCGATTCGCATCGCCCCTATCTCGTCCCCTACGGCGGCTCGAGCCCATTGGGCGCCAGCGCCTACGCTGCGGCACTTGAAGAGGCGCTTGCCCAATGCTCCGCGCCCGACTGGATCGTCGTGGCATCATCATCCGGAGGGACACAGGCCGGGCTGGTGGCCGGCGCGCGGCTGCTCGGCTATCCAGGCAAGATCCTCGGCATCAGCGTCGACCTGCCCGGAGCAGAGTTGCGCGCCGGAGTCGCGACTCTGGCGGCAGAGGTGTGCGCCCTGCTTGGCCATCCAACGGCCATCCGTGCAGAGGAGATCCTCGTCGAGGATCGATTCGCAGCCCCGGGCTATGCAGTGGTGACCGACCTGGAACGGAACGCGATCAGGGCCTTCGCCCAGCAGGAGGGGATCCTGCTCGATCCGGTCTACACCGGGCGCGCTGCCGGGGGGATGT
>JAPLGR010000430.1 GCA_026390045.1 Chloroflexota bacterium
ATGCTGAAGAGGCCGGCCTCTTCCGCCATGCGCGCGTGAAACACCACCTGCAGCATCACGTCGCCCAACTCTTCGCGAAGCTTCCCGGCATTCCCTTCGTCGATGGCCTCCAGGACCTCGTAGGTCTCTTCGACGAAGTACGGCTTGATGCTCTCGTGGGTCTGCTCCCGGTCCCAGGGGCAGCCGTTCTCGCCCCGGAGCCGTGCCATGATGGCAACCAACTCGCCGAATAACTCGTTCGCCGTCTCACTCACGTTCCTGGTCTCCCCGGTCTCTTCCCGTTCTCAGTTGATGGCCAGCGGCCAGCGACTAGCGGCTGCCTTGCGTACCTTACGGGGAAAGGCGGAATTGGGCAAGCGGAATTGGGCAAGGCGTGCCCCGCCAGAGTGCGCCGCCAACAGGTTGACAGCCTCCGTGGCCGCTGGTAGGGTATCGCGCGGGAAGCGAGAAGAGGACTGCGATGGCCATCGGACAGCCGATCTTCGAGCCCGATCTCCGATATCCGTCCTGCCATGGGGAAGGGACTCGGATAAATTACGGGAGAGACGCGATGAACATGCCGCATCCTGCCCTCGGCGACGACCCGCATGATCCAGCGGGAATCGCAACCATCCTCGTCTCGGCACCCAGCATTCCCTCGGCGATCTACGGGGCGATGCGGGAGGTGCTCACCAGAGGCTACAAGATCCGGACGCAATACGACCGGAAAGACGCGCAGGGTAACTCCATCGACCCTCCCAGCCTGGACGTCAGTTCGGCGCTGGAGATCCGGAATCCTTATGCACAGCCCAGATTCCCCAAGTCGAGTTGCGTGGAAATCGGCAAGTACATCGCCGAGACCTGCTGGGGCGTGAAGGATCATCTGATCCTCGACCAGGATGAGTTGAAGGCGCAACTGGCCGAGGGGACGTTCGACGAGACGAAGCACACCCACTGGCCGTACACCTACCATCAGCGGCTGTTCGCGTATCCGGCCTCACACGGGAGGACGATCAATCAAGTCCAGCAGATGCTGGAGAGACTCGCGAAGGATCCGATCACCCGGCGGGCGACGGCCATCACCTTCGTCCCCGAGATTGACCAGTACATCAAGGGTGATCTGCCTTGCCTGCAGCGGATCGCGCTGCGGTGCACGGAGGATCCGCAGGGCAGACTGTACCTGCACATGCACACACACTGGCGCTCGCGGGATCTGTTCAATGCGGCAGCCGACAACATCATCGCCATGACCTTCTGGCAGCGGGAGTGGGCGGACGATCTGTCGAAGATGACGGACAGAGAGGTGCTGGTGGGGCGGTACAAGGACTTTGCCGACTCTCTACATATCTATGGGCAGGTGCTGCAGAGCGTGGACGTGGAAAAGCTCGTGGGGAAGTGGACCACGCTTCCTGCGGAAGAGCTGGGATACACCAGCGAGGACGCGCGGGATCTCATGGTGATCCCGGATCTGGAAAAACTGCTCAGCGAGGACCCGCAGTGGAATTTCCCACAGGAAGCCAAAGACAAGATTGCCGCGGAAATTGAACGCATGAGGCGAGGGGAGTATCTTCCCTGAGAATTGCTGATTGCTGATTGCAGATTGCTGATTCAACCTGCCTGTTTCACCGCAAAGCGCGCCTGCCTGCGCCGCACGCGTCGCGGCAGGCAGGCCAA
>JAPLGR010000536.1 GCA_026390045.1 Chloroflexota bacterium
ATGCCGTGGGGGGGCTAGTCCGCAACGGAGATGGGCGTGCTCATCATGGGCCAGGGCAACGTTGCTCATGGTGCCCTGCGTTTCTCTCCTCATCTTCGCCGCAGGAGGTGCACTACCAGCGTAGCCATATCGTGCATGCCCCAACTGCGGGGCGATCGTATGAAGACGCACCCGCTTGCACCCACATCACAGAGGAGGAGTTCTCATGACTGATCAACCCATTTCGTTTGACGCCATCATGCCGCCCGGCATGGCCGCCAAGGCGGAGGATATCGGCGTCAAGAAGGCCGCTCTGCCGGCCGTCAACATGTTCTTCCTGGCCATCCTGGCCGGCGCGTTCATTGCCATCGGCGCCATCTTTGCCACGACCGTCGGTGCCGGCTCCATGGCGGTCAAGGACGCGGCCGGAGCGGCCGCTTTCTCCACCGGGATGCCGTACGGCATCACGCGCCTCCTGATGGGCCTCGCGTTTACCGTCGGCCTGATTCTGGTCGTCGTCGGCGGCTCCGAGCTCTTCACCGGCAACAACCTGATCGTCATGGCCTTCGCAGACGGCAAGGTGAGCCTGGGAGCCCTGCTACGCAACTGGGCCATCGTCTACACGGGCAACTTCGTGGGCTCAATCATCACCGCTGCGATCGTCTTCCTGGGCAAGCAATACTCCTTCGGCAGCGGCTCCATCGGCCTGACCGCCCTCAACATCGGCGAGGCCAAGACCAGCTTCACCTTCATCCAGGCCGTCGCCCTGGGCATTATGTGCAATGCCCTCGTCTGCATGGCAGTCTGGCTGTGCTTCAGCGCCCGCTCGACCACTGACAAGATCCTGGCCATCATCCCGCCCATCGCCTGCTTCGTTGCAGCCGGGTTCGAGCACAGTGTCGCCAACATGTACTTCATCCCCGTGGCGCTGTTCATCAAGCAGTGGGGAGATGCCAGCTTCTTTGAGCTCATCAAGAAGACGGCGGTTGACTTCCCACATCTAACATGGGGCGGCTTCTTCATCGGCAACCTGCTTCCGGTCACCATCGGAAACATCATCGGCGGTGCCGGCATGGTCGGCCTGATCTATTGGTTCGTGTACCTGCGGAAGGCAAAGGCCGCCAAGTAGCGCGCGATAGATCGGCAAGCTCCATCATTCAAACCGGGCCCCCGCAGCGGGGCCCGGTTTGCTGTCTTGGTCGAACGGCATTTGCGGCGCCGCCCCAAGCCCTCTGAGACTGGGCTTGTTCCAGCCGAGTCAGGCCCATCCTCTCACCCACGGCCCCTCATCGTGCTCTGCAGACCAGCTATGGATTCGCTCTAGGTAGCAGCGCCGGAAGAAGGCGAGCATGAGGGCGCCATCTGCTGCACTGACGGCAGATGGCTTCACGCCCGACATCACACTTCAGGCTGCTTTGGGGAGGACGTCCTCGTGGGCGAGCTCTTGAGGGGACACTCCCAGATCGCTCTGCCCGGGAGTGTCCGTGCTACGCGATCTTCTCGATCTTGACAGCACAGGCCTTGTACTCTGCTGTCTTGGTCTCAGGGTCATACACGTTGTTGGTGAGCCAGTTCGCGTTGCCATCACGGAAGTGGAAGGCCATCCACACCAGCCCCGATGGGATTTCCCCGGTCACCCTAGCCTTGACCTTGACCGATCCGCGTCGTGAGCTGACCTTGATGTACTCGCCATTGGCGATGCCGAGCCTGGCCGCATCAGCAAGGGAGATGTCGGCCGTTTCCTCGGAAAGCATCTGGTCGAGACCGGCCCTGCCCGTCTGTGTCCTTGTGTGATAGTGGAACAGGCGCCGCCCGGTGCTCAGGACAAACGGATACTCCTCGTCCTCGACTTCTGCTGGAGGCGTCCACTCGATCCCCTTGAACATCCCCTGACCTCGTGCGAACTTCCCATCCTTGTGCAAGTACTTCGTCCCAGGGTGATCGGCACTCGGGCAGGGCCATTGCAGTCCATCCTGTTCCAGGCGAGCGTACTTGATCCCGGCGTAGGCCGGAGCGAGCACCGACACCTCGTTGTCCCAGATCTCCTGGGCACTGTTCGCCTGCCACTCCTGGCCCATCCGCCTGGCGATCTCTTTGAAGATCCACCAATTCGGCTTGGCCTGACCCGGGGCCTCCTTGATCTTGCGCACGCGATTGACCCGGCGCTCGCTGCTGGTAAACGTTCCATCATCCTCACTCCAGGCTGCAGCCGGAAGGATGACGTGAGCGAAGCGGGTGGTCTCGGTTGGGAAGATGTCGTTGCACACAATGAACTCGGCGGAAGCCAGCTCGTGCTCCACGTGAGTTATGTTGGGCTCCGAGTTGGCCAGGTTCTCGCCGAAGATGTAGAGACCTCTGATCTTCTTCGTCACCAGCCCCGCCATCATGTCCGGCATCATCAGCCCGAACTTGTCGGGGAGGCTGTCGACGCCCCAGGCCTCGGCAAACTTGGCTTTGCATTCCGGACTAGTGACACTCTGATAGCCAGGATAGGTTCCGGGCAGGGCTCCCATATCGCACGCGCCCTGGACGTTGTTCTGGCCGCGCAGCGGATTGACGCCTGCGCCCTCCATCCCCATGTTGCCGAGCAGCATCTGGAGGTTGGCCGTCGACATGACATTGTTCTTGCCGCAGGTATGCTCTGTGATGCCTAGCGTGTAGCAGAGCATCCCGGGCTTGATCGATGCCATGGTGCGCGCGATCTCCTGGATCGTCTCGACCGGCACACCGGATATCTGCGATGCCCTTTCGGGCGGGTACTTCATGACAGTCGACTTCAAGTCTTCGAAATCGGCGCAGTGGGCCTGCACGAACTCCTTGTCATACAGGTCTTCGGTAATGAGCACGTGCATGATCCCGTTGAGGAAGGCTACGTCCGAGCCGACCTTGATCTGGGCAAAGATGTGCGCCTTCCGGGCAAGCGCATGCCTTCTGGGATCGGCGACGATGAGCTTGGCTCCTTTCAGTACGGCGCGCTTGACGAAATACGACGCCACGGGATGAGCCTCGGTCATGTTGGTGCCGATCAGGAAGAGGAGCTTGGCGTTCTCGAACTCGCCGAACGAGTTGGTCATCGCGCCCGAGCCGAAGGAGGTCGCCAGACCGGCGACCGTGGGAGCGTGTCAGGTACGGGCACAATGATCGATGTTGTTTGTGCCGATGACCCCCCTGAAGAGTTTCTGCATGTTGTACGAGTCTTCGTTGATGCTTCTCGCACAGCTCACTCCGGCGATCGCGTCCGGGCCGGATTCCTTGATGATCTGGCCGAACTTGCAGGCGACGAGGTCAAGCGCCTCATCCCAGGTCGCCTCACGGAAGCCTTCACCCTCGCGGATGAGAGGCGTGGTGAGTCGATCCTTTGAGTAGATGAAGTCGTAGGCGTAGCGCCCCTTGACACAGAGATGACCCTGGTTGGGCTGCGCCCCATCGACCCCCGTGACGCGGATGATCTGATCTCCCTTGACATGCAGCTGAAGCTGACAGCCGACGCCGCAATAGGGGCAGGTCGTCCTGACCTTCTGGACTTCCCATGCCCGGGCCTTGCCGATCGCCTTCTTGTCGATCAGCGCTCCCACCGGGCAGAGCTGGACGCACTCGCCGCACTGGACGCAGGTCGACTGGCCCATGGGGAGATCGGCGTCGCAGATCACCTTCATGTGGCCGCCCCTGTAGCCGAAATCGAGCACCTCGTTGACGACCATGCGGTTGCATCCTTCGATGCACCGCCCGCAGTAGATGCACTTGTTGGGGTCGCGCATGATGAAGGCGGCCGAGTTGTCCCGCTCCTGCCGCTCTTCGACGAGGAACGCGGGGACCTCGATGCCAAGGTGGTAGGCGGCATCCTGGAGCTCACAGTCGCCATTCACTTCGCAGGAAAGACAATCGTGGTTCCCGTTCGCCAGGAGCAGGTTGACCACCAGCTTGCGAGCTTCGAGCACGCGCGGCGAAGCGGTCTGGATCTTCATGCCGTCTGCCGCCGCCAGAGCGCAAGAGGGCTGCAGGGCCCGCATTCCCTCCACTTCCACCACGCAGACGCGGCACATGCTGGCAGGCCCGAGCTTTGGGTGGTAGCACAGAGAAGGGATGTAGATGTCGTTCTCCCTGGCAATCTGGAGCACGGTCTTGTCCCCGTCAAAGCCAACGTTCAGTCCGTCGATAGAGATCGTTTTACCCATCGTGTGTTCCCTCTATTTGACCAGCGCTTCGAATTCCGGCCTGAACTTCGTGACCATTGCCTGGATCGGCATCGAGAAGGCCTCGCCCGTGGGGCAAATGGTAAGACCACGGACGGCTCCGCACAGCTGAAGGACCAAGTCGATGTCCTCCCGTGTTCCCTTCCCCTCCACCAGAGCGCGGAGCTTGGTCTCGACGACGAGTGTGCCTTCGCGGCATGGCACACACTGCCCACACGACTCGTGGTGATAGAACTCAATCGTCCGAAGGGCAAGCTCGGGAATCGAGACCGTGTCATTGACAACAATGATGCCCCCCGACCCCAGGGATGTCCCCGCCTTGAAGCACGAGTCATAGTCGAGGGAAAGGCCTTCGGCTTCCGCAGCGGTGAGGATCGGCACCGAGAGCCCGCCGACGATCACCCCTTTCAGCTTCCCCTTCACCCCGCCCGCCGCATCGAGGATGGTCTTGAGCGGCGTGCCCAGCGGATACTCAAAGACGCCGGGCTTGTTCACATGGCCGGACACCCCGAAGATCTTGGGACCATAGTTGTTGGGGATCCCGATCTTCTTGAAGGCCTCGGCTCCGTTCTGAACGATATAAGGCACGCTGGCAAGCGTCTCGACATTGTTGACGATGGTCGGGCATCCATACAACCCGAAGCTTGCCGGGAATGGGGGCTTTGCCCTCGGATTACCCCGTCTGCCCTCTAGCGATTCGATCTGGGCAGTTTCATCGCCGCAAACATAGGAGCCGGCTCCCCGGTGAACCACGATGCCTACATGCTCGAGCTGCCCATCCGCCCTTGCCTCGTCGATCGCCGTCTTGAGGATATCGGCAATCCAAGCGAACTCGCCGCGGATGTA
>JAPLGR010000599.1 GCA_026390045.1 Chloroflexota bacterium
TATCGTGCTTTTCTATTTTATCTGCCGCAGGCTCATGTCTCAGAGAGCCACCCTTCTGGCTACTTTCCTGTTTGCCCTGGAGGACCTGGCACCGGACGCCTTCGGCCGCCACGGAGCCTACTCGACCCTTCTGGTCACCAAGCCCGGCAAGGCCGCAACCGCGCCGGGAGGAGTGCGGGCATGAACTGGAATGAGAAGACCGTATTGATCACCGGCGGGACCGGCTCGTTCGGGAAGAAGTTCGTCGAGATCATGCTGCGCGAGATACGCCCGGCGAAGCTGATCGTCTTCAGCCGCGATGAGCTCAAGCAGCACGAGATGCGCGTCGCGGGATTCGACGATCCCACGTTGCGCTACTTCATCGGTGATGTTCGAGACGAGGCGAGGCTGCGGCGGGCAATGAACGGTGTGCACATTGTCGTGCATGCCGCCGCGCTCAAGCAGGTACCGGCCTGCGAGTACAACCCCAATGAGGCCATCCTGACCAACATCATCGGTGGCCGCAACGTGATCGAGGCAGCCCTCGACAACGGCGTCGAGCGTGTCATGGCGCTGAGCACCGACAAGGCGGTCAACCCGGTCAACCTGTACGGCGCCACCAAGCTGGCGGCCGAGAAGCTGTTCGTCCAGTCCAATGCCTATGCCGGAGGCAAGGGGACGCGCTTCGCCTGCGTGCGCTACGGGAATGTCGTTGGGAGCCGCGGCAGCGTCGTGCCAGTCTTTCTGCAGCAGCGCGGCAGCGGGACGGTGACTATCACCGATGAACGCATGACGCGTTTCTGGCTGTCGCTCGAACAGGGAGTGCGTTTCACGGTGAGCGCGATCGAGCAGATGCAGGGCGGGGAGGTGTTCGTCCCCAAGATCCCGAGCATGAAGGTCGCCGACCTAGCGCGGGCGATTGCGCCCGGCTGCAAGTTGCAGCGCATCGGCATCCGTGCGGGGGAGAAGCTGCACGAGGTGCTGGTATCGGAAGATGAGGCGCGGCACACCGTGGAGCTTGCGGATCGCTACGTCGTTCAGCCGCCCGAAGAACTGTGGTTCGGTCACAGCTGGAGCCAGCAGGGCCGGCAGCTGCCCGAGGGCTTCACGTACTCCAGTGACAAGAACGAGCGCTGGCTGAGCGTGGAGGAGATCCGCGATCTGGTCAAGCCGTTTGAGGCCTGAGGAATGGAGAGGCTGCTCATCACCGGCGCCAGCGGATTGCTCGGGGCGAACCTGCTCCTGACGGCGCGCGCTTCGCACCAACTGATCGCCGTCTCCCACCGGCACCGGCTGCACCTGGATGGAGCGAAATGCATCCAGGCTGATCTGGCGGAGCCGGAGACGGCACGGGAGTTGATCCGAATGCATCGCCCGCAGGCCATAGTCCATTGCGCGGCGTTGACGGACGTGGATGTATGCGAGGAGCATCCCGACCGGGCGGAGCGACTCAACGCCGAGGCCCCCGGCTGGCTCGCAGAAGCGTGCGCCGCGACCGGGACGCGGCTGATCCACATCTCGACCGACGCAGTGTTTGACGGGGAGAGAGGCAACTACGCAGAGGGCGATGTCCCGCGGCCGGTCAACACCTACGGGGCAAGCAAGCTGCGCGGCGAGCAGGCCGTGCTGTCGGCGAACCCCTCGGCGCTGGTGATCCGCACCAACATCTTCGGCTGGAACTCTCAGCCGAAGCTCAGCCTGTCCGAGTGGTTCCTCGGCCGGTTGCGCCGCGG
>JAPLGR010000068.1 GCA_026390045.1 Chloroflexota bacterium
CCGCCTCAAGATCGATGCGGCCATCTCGAACGCCCGGGCTTACTTGCAGCTGCAGGACGAACTCGGTTCCTTCGCGGATTACCTGTGGGCGTTCACGGAGGGGAGAACGCTGCGGCCGCGCGCTGCCCGTTCCTGGCGTCAAGTGCCAACGCGCTCGCGCGAGTCGGATGCCATGTCGAAGGACCTGCAGGCGCACGGCTTCCACTTCGTGGGCACGACCATCTGCTATGCGTTCATGCAGGCTGTGGGGATGGTCGATGATCACCTGGTGAGCTGCTTCCGCTACCAGCCGCGGCGCTGAAAGAACGAACATGCCCATGCGCCGGCTGGGATGGCCAAGAGGCCGGGGATGCGCTTGATGGCGGGCTAGAACGGATCGGCCGGAGCGCCCAGTGCTGTGATCAGGAAAGCATACGCCTGGGCATCCTCGCGCAAGCTGTCATACCGACCCGAAGCCCCGGAGTGCCCGGAAGCCATGTTGGTGAGCAGGAGCAGCATCCGATCGTCGGTCTTCGTCGCTCGCAGCCGTGCGACCCACTTGGCCACATCCCAGTACGGGACCTGCAAGTCGTTCAGCGCCGCCCGAGCGAGGATGTGCGGGTAGGCCTGGGGCTTGACGTTGTCATACGGCGAGTAGGACAGCATGTAGTCAAATGCCGCCGGATCGTCGGGGCGGCCCCACTCCTCAACCTCATTGGCCACCAGCGGCAGATCGGGCGACAGGGCGGTCGTGATCACATTGGTGAACGGCATCAGTGCCACGACGCCGCGGAACAGATCGGGCCGCATGTTGATCACGGCGGAGATCAACACGCCTCCGGCGCTGCCGCCGGTGATGGCCAGGCGGTCGGCGGATGTGTAGCTCTGCCGAATCAACTCCTCCGCACAGGCGATGAAGTCGGTGAAGGTGTTCTTCTTGTTCTGGCGGCGCCCCTGGTCGTACCAACCCCGCCCGAGCATCGCCGTGCCGCGCACGTGAGCGACAGCATAGACGAAGCCCCGGTCGAGCAGGGAAAGCAGGCGCTCGTTGAATCCGGGCTCGACGCTCCGGCCATACGCACCGTAGCCTTCCAGAAGCATCGGGTGCCGGCCGTCGAGCGCCAGCTCGCGCCGGTGGACCAGCGCGATCGGCACCCGCGCGCCGTCCGGGGCAATGGCCGTCAGCCAACGGGATACGTAGCGGGAGGCATCGTAACCGGTGGGTATGACCTGCCGCTTGGCCACGTTCCATTCGTCCCGCTTCACGTCATAGTCGATCGTCGACTCGGGGGTGACGAAGGAGCTGTAGGTGAATCTCAGGTAGCGGGAGGTGTACTCCGGATTGACGTTCTCGCGGAACGTGTCGGTCTTGAAGGTATAGACCGGATCAGGGAAGGCGACGTAGCGGACATGGGAGATCCCGTCGGCGTCCGAGAGACGGATATGCCGCGTGCCGTCGCGCCGCTCATACACCACCAGGTGGTCGCGGAAGGCGCTCACGTCATCGATCAGCGTGTCGGAGCGGTGTGGGATGATCTCGCTCCAGTGTTCTCGCGACGGCGAGGCGACCGGCGCCGCCATCAGCCGGAAGTTGGGCGCGTCGTCGTTGGTGTAGATCACAAAGCGCTCGCCCTGGTGGTCGGCGTAGTACTCAACACCGCGGCGGCGGGGCTCCATGACCCGGAATGCGCCGGACGGATCGTCGGCGGGCAGGTAGCGCATCTCGCTGTAGTCATCGCCGGCGATGGTCAGCAGCAGGTACGCGCCGTTGCGCGCGCGGACGACAAACTGGTAGCAGTCGTCGTCTGGTTCGTGGTGAACCTCGGTTGCCTGTTCCGGGTCCTCGCCGACAACGTGCCGAAACACTTTGTACGGGCGATGGGAGTC
>JAPLGR010000214.1 GCA_026390045.1 Chloroflexota bacterium
GCTCGGGCACACGCGATAGGCCGTTCAGGCTGATCAGACGATCGGCGATTGCCAGCAGCACTTCCTGCTCGCGGCGCAGACGGTCGTAGTCACTGGATGTCTTGCGCATCCGGACGTAGCACAGCGCCTCGTAGCCGCCCATGTGGTAGACGCCGGGTCCGTAGGACCACCACTTGCCGCCGCATTCGTCATTCAAGTAGCCCGTCGAATTGACGTCGAGCCCGCCGAGCGTGTCCACCAGCTGCTTGAACCCCGAGAAGTCGATCCTCATCATGTGGTCGACCGGAATCCCGAAGTTGTACTGGATGGTCTGGGCCAGCATGTCAAAGCCGCCGTGCACATCGGCGACGTTGATCCGGTCGACGCGCCAGCCTGGGATGTAGACGTACAGGTCGCGCGGGACGGACAGAATGCGCACCCGCCCCGCAGATGGATCGAGCGAAACGATCAGGATGGTGTCGGTCCGCCAGCCTCCGTCGTTGGGGCGGATGTCGGAGCCGAGCAGGGCGATCGTGACCGTTCCCTTGTCCTGAGCGATCTCAGGCATGGGCGGAGGGATCTCAATCGCCGAGGGCTCGATCGGGCCAGGGTAGGAACCCCATGGGTTGACGGGAACAGGCGTGGCCGTCGGACCCGGCGTGGCCGTCGCGGTCGGGATCGGCGTCTCCGTCGGGAGGAGGGGCATGAACGCTGTCGGCGTGGCCGCCGCGTTCGGGTCGGCGGTGACCAGCGGGACGCCGGGGGCAACCAAGCCTCCGACGAGCCCCGAGCATGCGCTCAGGCTGACAGCCAGGATCAGGATGGAGCCGCTGACAATCCGCTTCATGGTCCTATGCCCGTTGCAAGTTGCGCACCAAGTCAACCATCATAACGGCATTCGGCCGATTTGGGTTCCCGACATTCCAGAGCACTGAGGACCGAGTGAGCACCCCACAGGGGGCTCTTCTAGCGGGGACAGTCCATCCAGGCTAGGGTTGCGTCTTGGGAGGTTGTCCGTCGGAGGCCGACCGTGAGCGCCTCGGCCGTTGCCCTGCTTCTCTCCGATCTGCAACGCAGCGCTACTGGCCCGCAAGGTTCGCGGGGCTGCAGTCCTTCGAGTAGCAGATCATCGTCTCTGTGACGGCGAAACCCTCAGTCGCGTACAGCCGGAGGGCCGTGTTGTTTTCGGCGTTGAGGGACAGGTACACCGGCCGAAGGCCCCGCCATGTGGCGAAGCACACCGCGTGGCGCAACAGAAGCCGCCCCAGTCCCTGGCCCCGGTGATCCTTCGCGACGCTCAGTGCCATAATCTCGCCTGAGTTGTGATCGTCGGAATCACGCATCACGCCGACGGTCCCCACCGCGCGGCGTCCCTTGAGCAGAAGTGCGGTGCCGTCCTCCAGATAGGTGTCTTCCTCCGCCCAGTTGCGCACGAGGTCGGCGTGCATTGGCACATGCCCGGCCAGTTCGCCGAAGCTTGTGTTGATCGCGTCGGCGAACAGGCTGGCAGAGTGCTCATCGGAGGGTTGAATCGGCTGGAGCGTGAACCCCTCTGGAAGCACCAGGCCGGCTGGATGCAGGTTGTCGATCCTCATCACGTAGGAGTAGCGCTCGACCGTGAATCCAAGCTGGAGCACCGCCTCAGCCGCTGCCGTGCGGGCAGCCGGAAGGAACAAGTAGACGCTGTGTAGCCCGTTGAAGTGCCGTCGGATGGCATTGAACAGAAGCGAGTAGGTCTGATGGGAACCATCGAGCGAATGGAAGAGCGAGAATCGGCCACGGTGAGCCTGCAGGTATCGGCGCGTGCGCATCAGGGAGACGGCGCCGACGACTGCGCCATCCTGCAACAGCACGTAGCCGGGATGCGCGCCGGAAGGCGCGAATCCCGCGCCAGGCAGGTAGGACGCATCGTGTTCGGAACCGTGAGCGGCCACGTACTGGATGAACTGCGCTAGGTTGTCCCAGCGGACCGGCTCCACTCTAAGCATCATGTTTCCCACACGAGGGAGAATGGGCAGCATGCCCGCGGCCTGGCCCAGCCGCTGCTGCGGTCGGACTCAGGGCACACAGATCATCTTGCCGGGGGAGGGGCGCTGACTTCCGCGGGGGCGGGACCACGTTCCTCAGGACTTGCAGCTTCCGGCGCCACAGGTATAGGTCCGGCCAGTGGGAGCAGCACGCTGAGCGTTGAGCCTTCGTCGGGCTGGGACTCAACCCAAACGCGCCCGCTCAGCTCCTCGCACAGCGTGC
>JAPLGR010000349.1 GCA_026390045.1 Chloroflexota bacterium
CCTGCCGCGCGATCTCCAGCGCCCGCTCTCCGTTCTCTGCCTCGTGGGTGACGTAGCCGGAATCCCGGAGCACATCGGCGAACAGTTGACGGGCCAGCAGCTCGTCATCCACCACCAGGATGACGCCCGCGCCAGGCCCGGCGCCCGCGGGATGCACAATTGCCCTGGGCTGCTGGACGTGCCGATCCACCTCCAGCTCATGCAGATAGGCTAGTGCCCGGTCCAGGTCGCGATTCAGGTGGCGCACTTTCAGGAGGGCCTCGACGCGGGCCAGGAGTTCCGTCTGCTGAAAGGGTTTGGAGAGGAAATCGTCACCCCCAGCAGCCATGGCGCGCTCTTTATCGGCGAGTTGGTTCAGGGACGTCACGAAGAGAACCGGGGTGCCCCCGGTCTGGGGATCCATCTTGACGCGAGCGCACACCTCGAATCCCGAGATCCCGGGCATCATGAGGTCGAGGATGATAAGGTCAGGCTTTTTCTCGTGGGCCAGGGCCAGGCCTTCCTCGCCGCCGCCTGCCAGGTAGACCTCGTAGCCCGAGGCGGACAGCATCGCTTCCATCAACTCAAGGTTATACGGCTCGTCGTCCACAACAAGAATTCGCGCCGGCGCCTGGCCCGCTGGCTGTGTCATAATCGTCTCCTCAACTGGGACGCCTCAGCGCCCTGGTCCCATGGAAGCGTTTGTGCCGACTGCCTGCAGAGTTTCTAGCACACAACTCAGGCAGAGTAAAGGGTATCCGGCATCTGGCGTAATGATGGTCACGTCTTCAGGTCGCCAGGCTGATCCAGAGAGAGGTAATGCCATCCGCCGGTGACCATGCACACCTGGAGTCGTTTTCCTGGGCATGGCGGGTGGCGAGGTTTCGCCTTGAACGAGGCGGGGCCTTCATGCTAATCTTAATTGAGAATTGGCCACTCACAGGAAGAGGAGGTTCTCATGAAGCGATGGTGGTGGATCGGGGCAGTGATGCTGGGACTCGTCATGGTGAGCAGTGGCTGGGCGCAGGAAAACGTGCTGGTCCTGTATGGAAGCCCTGACCGGGACTGGGTGGCCGCGATAGCGGCCAAATTCGAGAAGGACACGGGCATCAAGACACCGTGGATCCGGGCCAGCAGCAACGAGATGTATGCTAAGATCGAGGCGGAGAAGGCGAACCCGCAAGGGGACGTGTGGTTCGGTGGCACCGGGGATCCGCACTTCGCGGCGGCCGAGGCGGGCCTGACGGAGCCGTACTGCCCGAGCAACTTTTCGGAGCTGCGCGACTGGATGCGCGATCCCATCGGCAACTGCCGGGCCATCGGCCTCTACGCCGGCCCACTGGGCTGGGCGGTGAACGAGGGAGTGTTAAAAAAGCTAGGGAAGCCCATGCCCCAGACCTGGGACGACCTCACCAAGCCCGAGTACAAGGGATTAATCTCCGTCTCGAACCCCACGACGGCGGGGACGGCCTACACGGCGCTCGTGACCTTGCTCCTTCTCAAGGGTGAGGAAAAGGGGTGGGAGTATCTGGCCAAGTTGCACAAGAACATCGCGCAATACACCAAGTCGGGGTCGGCGGCGGGGCAATTGGCCGGGCAAGGTGAGGTGGCCATCGGCATCGTCTTCTTGCACGACGTGGTCATGTTCGCCGAAGAGGGATTCCCCGTGAAGGCGGTCGCCCCCGCGGACGGTACCGGTTACGAGATCGGTGGAATCAGCCTCATCAAGGGCGCCCCCCACAAGGAGAACGCCAAGAAGTTCATCGACTGGGCGCTGACCCCGGGGACGCAACTGATCGCCAAGGACTTCCGGTCCTTCCAGCCACAGTCCAACAAGAACACCCCGCTACCAGATGTTGTCAAGAAGCACGGGGTGGACTTCGAGCACGTGAAGACCATCAAGTACGACTTCCTGTGGGCTTCCAAGAACCGAGAGCGCATCATCAAGCGCTGGTCGGAGCAGATCTTCTCGCAGGCGCGGTAATGGCTCATGGCTGATAGCTCATGCTTCTTGCCATCAGCTATGAGCCATGAGCTGTTTTTGGAATGCTCGTGATCGCTGCGCGTAATCCGGCATGCTTGCTCGGCGGTCTCATTCTCCTGGTGACGACCACCCTCGTGCCCTTCCTGTCCCGCCAGGGGCAGGTGCTTCCTATCGGGAGGGCTGATCTCGCGCTCACGCCGCTGGCCCTGGCAGGCCAGTATCCCGGATTCTATCTCTTGATCGGGCTGGCGGTGGCGTGGGTCGCGCTGGGATTGCTTCGACAGGATCGCCCGGATCGTCCGGCGCTCTGGGGCGGACTCCTCGGGTGCCTCCTGGTCATCTGGCTGACAGTAACGGCCGGGGTCAAACCGTACGCCTTCGGCTTGGGAAGCATCCTGGCCCTGACCATCTGCCTGCTGGTGCTCGCCTACGGCCTGTCTCAGAGAGGCTACATCCGGGCGGATACCTTCGTCGCGGCGAGCATCCTGCTCCTGGGATTTTTCGTCCTCCTCTTCATCATCTATCCAATCCTCGCGGTCCTCCAGCACAGCGTGATGGATAGCCGCGGCGCGTTGCAGCCGGGCCTGTTCCTGGAGACCCTGCGAGGCTACAAGTCCTTCTGGCGCGTGCTGGGCGACAGTCTGGGGCTGGCTGTGTTCGTCGGGGTCGTCTCGACCCTGATCGGGCTGGCCTTTGCCCTGGCGGCCACGCGGTCCCGGTCGCGCCTCACCGTCCTGCTGCGGGCCTTCTCCTTATTGCCCATGATCACGCCCCCCTTCGTGGTCGGCCTGGCGATCATCCTGCTCTTCGGCCTGCAGGGGCTCATCACGGGCACGCTGCTGGGACTCAAGACGCGAGGGGTCTTCGGCTTCCCCGGCGTGGCCCTGGCCCAAACGCTCTCCTTCGCTCCGGTGGCGTTTCTGGTGATTGCCAGCGTAGTCGAGTCGGTCAATCCGGCGTTGGAGGAGGCCAGCCTCACCTTGCGGGCCGGACCGTGGGTGACCTTCTGGAAGGTTACGCTGCCCCTCCTCAGGCCGGGGGTGGCGAACGCGTTTCTCCTCACGATCGTGGAGTCGCTGGCGGATTTCGGCAACCCGATCATCTTGGGAGGCGAATTCGAGGTCCTCTCCACGGAGATCTACTTTGCCATCATCGGCCGGTTCGACAAGACACTGGCCGCCTCCCTGGGAATCGTCCTGCTGGCCGCCAGCCTGGCGACGTTCCTCCTGCAGCAGTACTGGCTTGGGGAGCGGTCCTACGTCACGGTCACGGGGAAACCCCCATCCGGGCAGCCGATGCCGCTTCCCCGTGGGCTGGAGATCGGCCTCCTGGGCTTCTGCGTCGCCTGGTGCGTCTTCACCTTGGCCCTCTACGTCTTCGTCGTCTATGGCGGGTTCGTGGAGATTTGGGGAATCAACAATGCGTTCACGCTCCGACACTACCGCCAACTCCTGCGGGACGGCATGGATGCCCTAAACACGACACTGATTCTGGCAGGGGTGTCCGCACCCCTCACCGCCGTGGTGGGCATCCTGACCGCCTACCTGGTGGTGCGACACCGGTTCCCGGGCCGCGGCGTCCTGGAGTTCACGTCCATGCTGTCCTTCGCGGTACCGGGGACCGTCATCGGCATCGGCTACATTCTGGCCTTCAACCAGCCGCCCCTCTACCTGACCGGCGGTGCGGCCATCCTCGTCATCTCGTTCGTCTTCCGGAACATGCCGGTGGGGATTCGGAGCGGCGTCGCGGCGCTGGCGCAGATCGACAAGGCGCTGGAGGAGGCCTCGGTGACGCTGCGGGCGTCGTTTGCCACGACCCTGCGGCGCATCGTGCTGCCGCTGATCCGGCCGGCCATCATCTCGGCGCTGGTCTTCAGCTTCGTCCGGGCGGTGACCGCCATCAGCGCGGTGGTGTTCCTGGTGAGTGCCAAGTGGCAGCTTTCCACGAAGGTCATTCTGGATCAGGCGGAGAACGGCCGCTACGGCCTGGCGACCGCCTACAGCACGGTCCTCATCGTGATCATGGCGGCAGCGGTGGTGTTGATGTATTTGCTGGTCGGCAAGACGGCCGTACGCGGCGGCGTTGAAGGCGGAGGTCTCGCATGATGGAGCAGGCGAATCCTCAGGCGGCGCGGGTCACGCTGGAGGGCGTGACCAAGCGGTTCGGTCAGACGATGGCGGTGGACAACATCAGCCTCGAGATCGAGCCGGGATCGCTGGTCACCCTCCTCGGGCCGTCCGGCTGCGGGAAGACGACGACGCTTCGCATCGTGGCGGGGCTGGAGACCGCGACGGGCGGCAAGGTCTTCATCGGCGATGCCGAGGTCACGCACCTGCCGCCCAACGCTCGCGACGTCACCATGATGTTCCAGTCCTACGCCCTCTTCCCGCATCTGTCCGTGTTCGAGAACGTGGCCTACGGGCTGCGGGTCCTGAAGCGGCCGGAGGCAGAGGTGCGGAAGCAGGTCGAGGAGGAGCTCCAGCTCGTCGGGATGCCCGGGATGGGCGAGCGCAGCCCCAGCGCGCTGTCCGGCGGCCAGCAGCAGCGCGTGGCACTGGCCCGGTCGCTGGTGATGCAGCCCAAGGTGCTACTCTTCGACTAGCCGCTGTCCAACCTGGATGCCAAGCTCCGCAAGCGGATGCGGGAGGAGATCCGGCTGCTCCAGCAGCGGCTGGGGATCACCGCCATCTACGTGACCCACGACCAGGCCGAGGCGCTGGCGATCTCGGATAAGATCGTGGTCATAGACAAGGGCCGCATCTCGCAAATCGGCACACCGCACGAGCTCTACCGCCGGCCCGGGAACCGGTTCGTGGCCGAGTTCATCGGGGAGGCCAACTTCCTCCCGGCGCGGCTGGAGGCGATGGAGGACGGCCACGCGAAGATTGCCATCGGTCCGCAGCAGATGCAGGTGGTCAGCCCGCCGCTTCAGGCCGGGGCCGTGACGGTGCTGGCCCGGCCCGAGGCCATCCGGATCCGGACCCACGGTGAGGGCCTGGCCGGCACCATTCAGAAGGTCTCCTACCTCGGCTCCTCCGCCGACTACACGGTCGAGACGGAGCTGGGACCCGTCCTGATCACCGACTACGAGATGCAGGGCGGCGTGCTCGCCGCCGGCACCGCCGTCCGCCTGGAGTTCCTGCCGCACGGCGTCTATCCGCTGCCGAAGGCGTGATCGGGGCGTGGTCCGTGCAACTCCTGCTTGACCCTGGAGGGCCTGCGTGATACCAGAAGTGACAGATGACGGTCGCCATGGAGCCCGGCCGCGGAAGGAGCGTTGGGATGCGAGATGCCTGGCCTGAACGATTCAGGCGGTCATGATGCCGAGGAGCGAGGAATGAGGCGATGACGAAGCGGTCTGCATCGAAGGATACCGTCGAGTTCCCTGTGGCTGTGTGGGAATCGGCTGAGACAAAAGAGGAGCTGGAGGACTGGCTGCTGGCGCAAGACCCGAAGGCCGTCAGGCAGCTTCGGCGCATCCGGCGGACCGAGGATCTGGCCGGCCGCGGGAAGACCCTCTCTGACGTCGCGCGCCGATGGAATACGAAGTTGTAGTCCTTCCAACGGCCGAGACGGATCTGGGACGGTTGCCGGATGCGGTTCGCACGGCAATCCTCCGTCGGCTCGAATGGCTCCGCCTCGGTGCCCACACGATCGTCCATCATCGCCTCCACGGAATGTCTCCGGACCTAGCCGGTTTGTGCCGGATCCGGTACGGCGACTATCGGATCCTCTATTGGCATTACCGCGGTGAGCGCGTTCTGAAGGTCTACCGCGTCCAGCATCGGTCCGAGGTCTACCGCGGTCTCTGATCGCCAGCGTTCGGAGGGGACGCAGCGCAGTTATCCAAGTTATGCGGACAGGGGTGGGGTGTTAGGTCTCCCGGTCGAAGCCAACGCCACCCGTGCGTCTCGCCGGTGGTGGCCCCCAGGATCCCTCACGAACGCCCCACACAAGAAGACTGGCTCAGATCGCCGGCGGGCCTGGCCAGCCCGCCCCGGAGCAGCCCGCCGATTGCATCGGGTTTTTGCTTGACGGGGTGGGGTGGCTCACGCAGAATACGCCGC
>JAPLGR010000158.1 GCA_026390045.1 Chloroflexota bacterium
ACGGGCACCAGCCCGTGGCATATGGCCGCAAGTCCTGTGGTCCACACCGCCTTGAGCAACAGTTTCTGGTTGGCTCAGGGACTGTGCACCCTCACCGAGTACTACCACCACCTAATGCACATTCCTCGACGAACCGCCGGAGGCGGACCCGCATGTCCGGTGGTGTGAGAGGGAGGATGGACAACCCATCCTCCCTACTCGATTCGGGTACGGGCTTCAGGCCGCGCCGCGCTCGTCGGTCGTCGCTTCAGCCCGGCGCAGAGCGACGGACGCAAGCACGGCGACGACCAGCAGCAGGTCGTGATCCTGCGGCAGGAAGCCGCGGGCCGTCGATTTGTTCAGCGCCTCGATGACCCCCAGAACGCGGCTTCCCTCCAGGAGCGGCACGCAGGCCAGCGTGTGGGTCTCAAAGCCGAAGGTCTCATCGACGTCGGGGAAGAAGCGCGGATCGGAGTGCACGTCGTGGACCACCTCAGCCTTGCGATGGGCGGCCACCCAGCCGGCGATGCCTTTGCCAGGGGGCAGGCGGTAGCCGCGCAGCCGCTCGGCCGCCTGCCCGCGGACGACGGCGAACACCAGTTCGTTCGTCTCCTCATCAAGCAGCAGGAGCGAGCCATCGCTTGCCCCGACAACGGCCAGCGCCGAGGCCAGCAGGTCATCCAGAAGCTGCAGGATGTCGACGCCCGGCCGGATTCGTTGGATGACGTCGTGTAGCCCATCCAGCCCACGGACCGCGCCGCGCAGGGAGGTCAGCTCCTCCTTCAGGGCGCGGTTCTCGTCGCGCAGGCGGCTAACCTCGAGCTGCAGGTTGCGCAGGGCGTCCTGGGATTCCATAGACCCTCCCGGGCCGAAATGACTGCTAGCACATGTGATGCTAGCATGACTCCGCAGGGCGGGCCAATGTTCCTTCGGTTGTGGGGGAAACGGTCGGCGCCTCGCGGGAGCGGGGCGCCGACTGGGTGTCAGGGTCGAATCGGTCCTAGACGGGAACGACGTTCGATGCCTGCAAGCCCTTGGGGCCGGACTCAACGCTGAACTCGACGACCTGGCCCTCCTCGAGCTTGCGGTAGCCCTCGGCCTGAATGGCGGAGAAGTGGACGAACACGTCCTCCCCGTCCTCACGGCCGATGAAACCGTAGCCCTTAGTCGCGTTGAACCACTTCACCGTGCCCTTGAATCTCTCAGTCATGCCTTCCTGCCTCCTGCAGATGTCTTCGGCGGACGCGACCCAGGGAATGCAAACACCGCCAGGAACTTGCACCGGGCGGCGTCTGGAGACTACCGAGTCTGTGACCACGTCCTGCACGCAACGCATGATATCATGCGCTGGCGGCGACGTCAAGGCGTAGTCGCGCACCCTGAGGACACGGCATGAAGATCTACTTCTCCTGCTCACTGACCGGCGGCCGCCAGGATGAGGCGACCTACGGCGCCATCGTGGACCATCTGCTTGCCGCGGGTTACGATGTGCTCACGGCGCATCTGGCTCGGCCGGAGGTCATGCAGCTGGAGCAGGTGGTGGAGCCGCGCGAGGTCTACCAGCGGGACCTGGAGTGGATCCGGGAGTGTGACGCGTTGGTGGCCGAGGTCAGCACGCCGTCGCACGGCGTAGGCTATGAGATCGCCTATGCGCTGCAACGCGCGAAGCCAGTACTGTGTTGCATGCGCCGTGGCGCTAGGGTGTCGAAGATGCTCACCGGGAACGACTCGCCGGGGTTGCGCCTAGCTGTGTATGAGGGGCAGGACGAAGCACTGAAGGCGGTGGACGCGTTCCTGAGGAGGGTGGTGCGGGAGTGACCAAGGCGGCCGGGGGAGGCAAGGCGAAGATCGTTGTTCGCCCGGTCACGCCGGAGCGCTGGGATGACCTGGTGGAGCTGTTCGGGCCGCGCGGCGCGTGCGCCGGATGCTGGTGCATGTACTTCCGCCTGAGCCGCGCGGAGTTCGAGCGCCGCCAGGGCGCATCGAATCGCCGGGCACTGCATCGCCTGGTGAGCACTGGACGCGTTCCTGGTTTGATCGCCTGCGTGGATGGAGTGCCCGCGGGCTGGGTGGCACTGGCGCCGCGCGAGGAGTACCCGCTGCTGAGCCGGTCACGCATCCTGCAGCCGGTGGACGACACGCCTGTCTGGTCGGTGGTGTGCTTCTTCACCGCACGTGCCTATCGCCGGCAGGGCGTGACGGAGGCGTTACTGCACCAGGCGTCGGGCTTCGCGAAACGGTGGGGCGCGCGGTGGCTGGAGGGCTACCCGGTCGATCCTGGCCGGGGATCATTGCCGGACACGTTCGCCTACCACGGATTGGCGGCTGCCTTTCGCAGGGCGGGGTTCCGCGAAGTCGCGCGTCGCTCAGCGACGCGGCCGATCATGAGGCTGGAACTGAGGTGAGCGGGAGGGGTTGTGGCTGTGTCCCGCGCCTGCAAAGACGGAGGGCGTGAGGTTCCGATGAAGCAGCGTAGATTCGGTCGAGTGGGATGGCAGGTCAGCGAGATCGGCTACGGCATGTGGGGCATGGGGGGTTGGACGGGCTCGGATGACGCCGAGTCGATGGCGTCCCTCCAGCGGGCGGTTGAGCTTGGATGCAACTTCTTCGACACTGCCTGGGTGTACGGGGATGGGCATTCGGAGCGGCTCCTCGGGGAGCTCGTTCGGGCGCAGCGGGAAACGCGGCTGTATGTGGCCACGAAGATCCCGCCCAAGAATCAGAAGTGGCCGGCCCGGCCGGAGTACCGCCTGGACGACGTCTTCCCACCGGATTACATCCGTCGCCTAACTGAGGCCAGCCTGAAGAATCTCGGCCTCCAGAAGATCGACCTGATCCAGTTTCACGTCTGGGACGATAGTTGGGCAGAGGACGAACGCTGGCAGCGGACGATTGATGACCTCAAACGCGAGGGGGTTGTGCAGGCCGTGGGCCTCAGCCTGAATCGCTGGGAACCCGAGAACGGCATCCAGACGATCCGCACGGGTCTGATTGATGCCGTTCAGGTGATCTACAACATCTTTGACCAGTCGCCGGAGGACAGGCTCTTTCCGGTCTGCCGCGACCTAGGTGTGGCGGTGATTGCCCGAGTCCCATTCGATGAGGGAACCCTGACGGGAAAGCTGACTGAGGCCTCGCGCTGGCCAAAGGAGGACTGGCGGAGTCACTACTTCGGACCGGCCAATCTGAAGGCGTCGGTCGAGCGGGCCGAGGCCCTTCGGCCGCTGGTCCCGCCAGGAACGACGATGGCAGACCTGGCACTCAGGTTCATCCTGTCCAATGCGGATGTTAGCACAGTGATCCCCGGTATGCGCAAGCCGCGCCACGTGGATGCGAACCTTGCCGCGAGTGACCGGGGCGGACTCGACGCCGGCCTGATTGAACGCCTGCGCGCCTACCGCTGGGATCGCCTGCCGACCCCGTGGTCTGACTGACCCCGCTCCTCCAGTGCTCTCTCGAAGCCGACGACTCAACAACTCCCCCATAGACGCGAACGGGGCCGTCCCAAGAGGGACGGCCCCGTGGAGTCGTGCAGCGCAGGCCTCAGACGGCCTCGACGCGCTCGATGTCGGGGAAGAACTGCCGCACGGTCCCCTCCACCCAACCGTGCAGCGTCGTCTCGGTGAGTGGGCAGCCCGTGCATGCGCCTCCCAGCTCAACCTTCAGCACCTTGCCATCGAAGGACACCAGGTGCACCCAGCCGCCGTGGTAGTGCTCGATGTAGGAGCTGATCACCTCCAGCAGCGCCTGCAGGCGCTCCGCTGGTGATACGTCGGTCACGTGGTTGTGGGTCTCGGCCTTGGACATCCTTGTGCTCTCCCTCGGCAGCCTTCGGCCGCACTAGCCTGGAGGCTGGCTGCGTATCCCCAGCCGCAGGAGCTCCACGACTTGATCGTGCGTGCTGCGCAGGCGCTGGGCGATCACCTCGGCCAGCCGCTCAAGTATAACCACGCCCGTCTCGGGCTGTGTCTCGCACAAGCGTCGCAGGTCCGCGCCTCTCAGGCCGAGGGCGTCCCCGGCATCAAGGCACACGGCGCTCGACGTGTAGGAGCGGCGGCCAAGCGCCGCCGACCAGCCGAAGACCCCGCCCTGGCCGATCTCCGTCACCGTGAGCGTCTCGCCATCGTGCGGCTTGAAACGGATGGCCACGCGTCCGCTGAGCAGGACATACAACCGATCGGCCGGGTCATCCTGGGCGAAGATGATCTGACCGCTCTGCAGGTGCTCGCCTTCGAACAGCTCGGCCAGGGCGCTCAGCTGTGTGTCGCTGAAGCCGGTGAACAGAACGCAGCCCTTCAACGCATCAATCGACATGGCCGGACACGCATCTAGCAGGTGACTCGTAGTGTAGGTGCCTGCTCGGGGTAGGGCTCAGTGCCTTCCATCCTAATCCGCGAGACGTCCGTCACGAGGCCACCGGCTTTGTGCAGGGTATCACGGGAGAGGAGGAAGGGCATCGGCCGTGAATATGGGTCTGGGTGTCAGCTGACCTAAGCATGGCAGACAAGCTGGGCCCCCTGGTTTGTCCTGAAGGTCAGATGCCACCAGGATCACCTGAGCGCTCTCTGGTGGACTCAACGGGTTCGGCGAACGGTGGATGGAAGTCTCCTCAATGAAGAGGACTTTAGTACGCCGCGCGCGGTATACGTGTTCAGTGCCGTGAGCACATGCTTGGCTTGACGCCCTCTGGCTTTGCCGCTATACTTTCCACGCTGGCAGACGTCTGGGTGCCCCCCTCACCTAGATGTCTGCCTGCGCGTCAGGGCCTCGCTCACCCAGCGATGGCGCGCAGCGCCTTCCCCAATCGTTCGATCTCGGCGCGCGTGTTGTAGTGCGCCAGCCCGACGCGGACCATACCGCCGGTTGCCTCGAGCCCCAGCCTCTCGGTCACCGCCAGCGCATAGTAGTTGCCGTCCCAGGTGTAGATCCCTTCGCGCCCGAGGGCTTCGGCAACGGTGCGCGGCTCGTGACCCGCGAGCGTGAACGAGAAGGTGGGCACGCGCTGATCGAGGCGGCGCGGTTCCGTCAGGCCGTAGATCCTCAGGCCGGGGACGGATCGAAGCTCGTCGAGTAGGATCTTGCCCATCTCGATCTCGTGGGCGCGGATGGCGCTCATCGCCTGCTTGAGCAACAGGCGGCGGCCGCCGAGGTCCGAGCGGTAGCGCTCCGCATGTTCGGCACCGAAGGTCTCGCCAACCCAGGCCAGGTAATCGAGCGCACCGAGCACGCCCGCGATCCCCTCGAAGTTGCCTGTGCCGGTCTCGAACTTGCCCGGCGGCTCCGGCGGAGCCGGCCGGATGCGGTAGGCGGGCAGGCCGTCGAGCAGGTCGTAGCGGCCGTACAGCACGCCGAGGTGCGGGCCGAAGAATTTGTAGGCGGAGGCGACCAGGAAATCGCAGCCCAGCGCCTGCACGTCGATCGGCCCGTGGGGCGCGTAGTGGACGGCGTCGACGTAGGCCAGCGCACCTGCCTGGTGGGCGCGAGCGATGATCTGCGCCACAGGGTTGATGGTCCCCAACGCGTTGGAGGCGTAGCCGCAGGCGAGCAACTTGGTGCGCCGGGAAAGCAAGCCGTCGAGCTGATCGAGGCACAGCGTCCCGTCCTCAACGTCGAAGTCGAGCCAGCGGAGGACGCAGTCCCGGTCCTTAGCCACGCGCAGCCAGGGGGAGATGTTGGCATCGTGATCGAGGCGCGTGACGATGATCTCATCGCCGGGCTGCAGGCCTTGCGCCAGCGAGCGGCTGAGGTGGAATGTGAGCGTCGTCATGTTGGCGCCGAAGACGATCTCCTCGGGCTTGGTAGCGTTGAAGAAGTCGGCGGCGGCGCGCCGTGCCTCGTCGACCAGAGCATCCGACGCGCGGCTGGTGGCAAACGCGCCCTCATGGTTGGCGTTCTTCGTCACCAGGTAGTCCACCATCCGGTCGATCACATGATGCGGGACCTGCGTTCCGCCCGGGTTGTCCAGGTAGACATCAGGCGAGGTGAGCGCCGGGAAGCAGGCGCGGATGCGGGCAATGTCCAGCGTCATGTGTCCTCCGCGGGCGGTATGGTGGCCAGAATGCGTTCCGCGGTCTGCAGGTCATCGGAGGTGTTGATGTTGAAGAAAGTCAGCCCCTGCGGATCGAAGGCGGCGACCTGGTCTTCCTCGACGACGGTTGACCGCACGGCGGGCAGGAAGCTGATCATCCGCCGTCGGCCCTCCGCCAGTGCCAGATCGACGGCCGGTAGGCAGGTGCGCCGGTAGACGGCGTGCAGCGGTTCGAATTCGCCGCGCCAGCGCGGGATCACGGCATCGGCCTGCGAGGCCAGGCGAAGCATGTGCACGAGCAGCGGCACGCACACGAACGGCAGATCGCAGGCCAGGACGAGGACCACGTCGTGCCGAGCAGCGCGCAGCGCCGTCTGAAGCCCGACCAGCGCGCCTGCGCCCGGCTGCTCGTCGGCCACCAGCCGCAAGCCGAGGAACGAGTAGTCGTCCGGAGAGTTGGTGGTGACCAGGACTTCGTCGCCCAGCGGTGCGGCGCGTTCGAGGACGTGCGCGATCAACGGACGTCCGGCAAGCTGGACGAGCGCCTTGTCGCGGCCCATCCGTTCTGATCTTCCACCGGCCTGGATCGCCACGCTGACCACGTCCGGATTGTACTTCGGCGGAGGCGGCCGGACTGCTTGGTATAATGCGCGTCGGAGGCAAGATGTCGACCGTGGCCGATGCGCTAGACCGGTTGACGGCGCCGGGCTCACTCGTGCAGGCGCTTCCTGGCGGCGATGTGCGCTGCTTGGCCTGCGGACACCGCTGTCTGATCCGCCCCGGCCGGCGCGGCGTCTGCCGGGTGCGCTTCAATCAGGACGGAGTCCTGCGTGTCCCGTGGGGCTACGTCGCCGGCCTGCAGTGTGACCCGACTGAGAAAAAGCCCTTCTACCACCTGCTGCCGGGATCCGAAACGCTGACCTTCGGCATGCTGGGCTGCGATTTCCACTGCGATTTCTGCCAGAACTGGCTCAGCTCGCAGACGCTGCGCGATCCGCACAGTGGCGAAGCGACCCGGGCCATCCGCCGCATCACGCCCGAGGCGATGGTCGGCGAGGGCGTGCGGCTCGGCGCGCAGGTGGTTGCTTCCTCCTACAACGAACCGCTGATCACCACCGAGTGGGCGCTGGCCGTCTTTGAGCGGGCTGTTGCGGCAGGGCTGCGCTGCGCCTACGTCTCCAACGGAAACGCCACCCCCGAAGTGCTCGAGGCATTGCGTCCGTACCTGACCGCGTTCAAGGTGGATCTGAAGACGATGCAGGATCGGCAGTACCGCCGGCTGGGCGGCGTCCTGGCCAATGTCCTGGACTCGATCCGAAGAGCGCACGGCCTGGGCTTCTGGGTGGAAGTGGTGACGCTGGTCGTGCCCGGGTTCAATGACAGCACCGACGAGCTGATGGATGCGGCGCGGTTCCTCTCGAGTGTCTCGCCGGATATCCCGTGGCACGTGACCGCGTTCCACCCGGACTACCGGATGACGGACGCACCGCCCACGCCGCCGGAGACGCTGATCCGCGCGGCAGAGATCGGCCAGGAGGCCGGGCTGAAGTTCGTATACGCCGGCAATCTGCCGGGGCCCTCCGGGGATTACGAGAACACGAACTGCCCTGGCTGTGGCACGCGGCTGATCGAGCGGTTGGGATTCGCCGTCCTCGGCTACCATCTGACGGATGCCGGCACATGCCCGTCCTGCGGCCTGTCGATCCCGGGCGTCTGGGAATCAACCGCCGGCACCGTGCGGACGACTTCGCCCGATGCCTTCTTCAATCGACGGCCGCGACTGGTGCGCTGATTATGGCCGATGATGCTTCTCCCTGGGACGGAGCGGGTCCGGTGAAGATGCTGCTCACTTTCGATCCGCTGCCAGGACGGCGGGAGGAGTACTTCCAGTACATGCTGGGCCACTTCGTCCCGGCGCTCGAGCACCTCGGCCTGACGATGGCCGAGACGTGGCACACGGCCTACGGCGATTATCCGCTGCGCCTGACGGCGTTCCTTGCTCCGAACGCCTCGGCGATGAACACGGTGATCGGGTCGGACGCGTTCGCCGAGCTTGAGGAACGTCTGCAGGACTACGTGCGCAACTACAGCCGGCGCGTGGTGCCAGCCGACCGGCGGTTCCAGTTCTGAGGGTTCTCGGCCAACGCACGTCGTCGCCCTAGGAAGGCTCGCGGTCGACGCGTGGCCACGGGCCCGAAGTGCCCACTCGCATTGGTGCAAGAGCAAGAAGCGATAGCGCCCGGGCCATGGCACGGGCGCTTGCTGGTACGCCCAGCATGGGCGCTGACTAGGAAGGTGGAAGTCCTTCCCGGGGGTTGATGGCACCCACCGTAGCCGAGGGCAAGGGCGTCGTCGTGAGGCGGGGTCCGGAGGAAGCCGGAGGCAAAACCGCGACCTGAGGGACACGAACCCGATAGGAGGCCGTGAGCTCGGACGAGTGGGCCAGTAACCACGAAGTCCAAGCCATCAAGGGGCGGAGCGGTAAATCGGGCAGGGATGCGGGGACAGCCAGCGTTCTTATCTGGGGAGACCTGTTGCTATGCCAAGATACATGGCAACCTCGGCTGAGAAGCCGAGCTGAGGCGACAGGGGTCAGCCGAGGCCATACCTGCGGCCGGTTAGGTCGCAGGTATCCACCGGGAAGGGCCGAACGGTGAATGTGCCTGG
>JAPLGR010000225.1 GCA_026390045.1 Chloroflexota bacterium
AAGTAGGTCGCCGTGTCGCCGTAGGTTGCGGGCGGATACCCGATCCACAGCAACGCCCGCTGCAGCACGCCCACGGCCGCCAGCACGCCGACTGCTATCCAAGCCTTTCGACTCGATCCGGCTGAGGCGCTGGCGTCAGTCATCTCCGGTCCCCGGGTCAAGTCCCTCCAAGCTCCGCCGGGCCCGCTCAACCCATGAGTACCGCGCTGCGTCGCTCCGCGCCTGGTCGCCCAGCGCCTGCCTGCGTGCCGCGCTTGTCTGAAGTTCGGAAAGTGCCGCCTCCCAGGCGGCCACATCTCCCGGCGGGAGAAGCACCGCGTTGCGGTCCGTCAGCACCTCACGGAACACTGGAAGGTCACTGGCCATCACCGGCCTGCCGCCGGCCAGGTACTCGAACACCTTCATGGGACTAGCAACCGCCGCCGTGTCGCCGCCTCCGCTCACGGCGATCTTCTGCTCGTAGGGCATCGCAAGCACATCGCAGGCTGCCTGGATCCCCGGCAGCCGGGCATTGTCAACGAAACCGAGGAAGGCGACGTTTCGAAGCCCCAGCCGCTGCGCCTCGTCTGCCCACCGCTGAACGTCGGGCGGCTCCCCGCCCGCCAGGACGAACCTGACCTGCGGCTTGAGCGACGCCAGCTGCAGGATCAGGTCGATCCCTCTCCCGGAGTACAAGTGCCCGGTGTAGCCCACCGTGAAGGCTTCCGGCCATCCGAGGTCTCGCCGCGCCCGGCCGGGATCGGGAAGATCACGGTAGCGCTCAAGGTCAACTCCCATCGGCGCGATCTCAACCAGGCCGGGCCGCGCCGGAATCCGGTAGTCCTCCTCCAGCCGCGCGCACATCGCTTCGGTGATCGGAAGGAGTCGCTTGGCGCCTCGACCCCTGAGAAACAGCCGCATCAGGAGAGGCCCAAGATGCCCCTGCGGTCGATCATGCACTTCGAGCGCGGTCGTCAGGCCGCGCTGCGAGGTCAGCGCCGCGACCTGCAGCGGCCACGCATAGTACACATCGGCCCCCCAGCGCTCTGCTTGGGCGACGGCTCGAAGCGCGTAGTCATAGCGGCGGAGAGGGCGCGCGGCCGAGCACCATTTGATCTCCACAGGCCCGCGAACTCCGTACCACGCGGCCAGCTCGGCCCAATCGACGCGCGGCTCTGTGCCTGGGAGCCACAACCGCACCATGTGCCCGAGGTCTTGGAATGCCTGGCAGACTTTGAGCACCTGAATCGAATTCGCGGTGCGCGAAGGGACACGCGCGGTCGAGAAGAGTGCGATCCTCATGGCGGCCTACGTTGCCGGCGCCGCCTCAGGCGCCGCCCCGTGCCGGACTTCCTGCAGCCCCTTGCGGACCAAGATCAGCGCACTCACCACCGAGTAGGCGCTCCACATCATCGCCATGCCCGGGGCGCCCAGCCGGGGCACCAGCAGGAGGATCCCCAGGATCTGCAGCAGTCCCACAATCAGGTAGGTGCGCATGGGGTACGTCGCATGCCCAAGCGCGTGCAGCAGGATCCGCGACCAGTAGAAGACATTGGCGACGAGCACTCCAGCCAGCAGCAGCACCATCGCCGGGTAGGCAGCCCCGAACTCTGGGCCATACCAGGAGAGGAACCAGGACCCGAGCACGGTCAACCCAAGGCAGGCCGGCACAGCCCAGGTGGATGCGATCAGGCTGCCAGTCCGCAGCAGATGGCGGACATTGGCCCACTGCCGCGCGGCAGCCTCGCGCGCGAGCTCGCGGTAGGTCGTGCTGATCAGCGGATCGATGGGCACGAAGATCACGTTGATGAAGGTGCGCGCAGCCTTGTAGTAGCCGACCTCGATGGGCGTACTCAGCCAACTCAGCCATAGGATATCGCTATCGCGTGTGACCAAGTTGATGGTCGCGCTGGCGTTGGTGCTCAGGGCGAACTTCGCCAGCTCGCGCGCGTCGCCACGTAGCGTCGCCAGCGGCGTGATCCACCAGCGGCCTTCCCAGTGTCGCCTCGCCTCGACGAACGCCGCCAGCGTGATCGCCACCGCCCAGGCCGCCTTGCCGATCAGATAGGCGAGGACGATGGCCTGCAGTCCCCCGTGTGCTGAGAATGCGCCGGCGATGAGCAGCAGCGTGAGCAGGCTCTGCCCGACCGTGAAGGCCGCGATCAGGCGGAAGCGGTTCAGGTACTGCAGCAACGCGGTCGAAGACTCTGCCATCAGGTTCGCCAACAACACCAGTCCATAAAGGGAGAACATCCCTGCGACCGATGGATCCTTCGCCAGTGTGCGCGCCGCCCAGGGCGAAAGGAGCACAACCAGCGCATAGGCCAGAACGGAACTCAGCATCTCAGTCAACCCAGCGGCTTTGAAGACCGCCATTGCCCGCCGGGGGTCACCTTCTGTGCTGTACTTGCCAACGTAGCGGATGACGAGTTCGCCCATCCGGAAGGAGGTCAGGCGGTTGATGTTGCTGGCGAAAACCGTGATGATCCCGAGCGTGCCGTAGCCGGCGACGCCCAGTAGCCGGGCAGCCATCAACGTCTGCACGAAAGACAGTGCCGCCGAGGCCGTATTGGCGCTCAGGATGTAGCCTGAGTTGCGAAGGAGGCGTTGGATGAGCGGGTTCTGGACGAATCGATCGGGCGCCGTGCGAAGGGGGAAGAGGTGCGGCCAGGAGGCAGGCATGGGCGCCTAGTCGCTGGTGGCGATGCTGCTGGCCCAGGCGCGTTCAGCGCGGTACCAGTCCACGCAGGCGCGCAGTCCGGTCTCCAGATCGACGCGGGGTTCCCAACCGAGCAACTTCCCCGCCTTGCTGATATCGGCCCATGTCGCGCGCACGTCGCCGGGGGCATCGGGTCTCTGATCGAGGACGGCAGGCTTCCCGGCCAGCCGCTCGATCGTCTGCAGCAGCGCCCTCAGCGTGACGGGGCGATCGCTGCCCAGGTTGATCACCTCGAAATCCAGGGGTCGCAACGCCGCCAGCGTGCCGCGCACGATGTCGTCTACATAGGTGAAATCGCGTTCCTGCTGGCCATCGCCATACATGACGACCGGGCGGCTCTCCTCCACCCACTGTATGAAGCGGAAGATGCTCATCTCCGGACGGCCCGCCGGGCCAAAGACGGTGAAGTAGCGCAGGATCGTGACGTCCAAGCCGTGCAGCGCGTGGAAGCTGTGGCACAGCAGCTCCGCCGCGCCTTTCGTGGCAGCGTAGGGCGAGAGCGGACGGCTGATATCGGCATCCTCGCGGAAGGGCCGCGGGTTGTGGGCACCGTACAGGCTGGAGGTGGATGCCTGCACGAACTTGGGGATCCCCTGGGAGCGACACAGCTCAAGCAGGTGCAGCGCACCGATCGTGTTGGTACGCGTGTAAAGTTCGGGGAAACGGACGCTGGCGCGCACGCCGGCGCGCGCGGCGAGGTTGATCACAGCATCAAACGGGCCAAGGCCGGGAAGCGGCGCCAGGGCGTCCGCCTCGGAAATGTCGAGGCGCTCGAAGTGGAACGCGGCGTTCGGCAGCAGGCGCTGCAGCCGCCAATCCTTCAGGCGCGGGTCGTAGGCATCGTTGAGGTTGTCGACCCCAACCACCTGATCGCCGCGCGCCAGCAGCTCCGCCGCCACCTGGGCGCCGATGAATCCGGCCGCTCCGGTCACCAGGTAGCGCGCCACTACAGCCTCGTCACCTTGGGATCATGCACGCCGGCGGCTGCAAACGCGTCGCGGCTGTCGAAGATCAGCGACGCCTCGCGCGCCACGGCGGCGTAATCGATGGACGAGTGATTCGTGACCACGATGACGCAGTCGGCGGCGTGGGCCGCCTTCAGCAAGTCAGGGACAGAGGTCAGTTCCCAGCCCTCATGCTCCAGGCCTGCAACGTACGGATCGAAGTAGGCCACGCGAGCGCCCTTGGCGCGCAGCAGCCCGATGACGTCCAGCGCCGGCGACTCGCGCAGGTCGGAGACGTCCGGCTTGTAGGCGACGCCGAGCACGAGCAGCGACGAACCATGCAGCGCCTTGCCGTGTCCGTTGAGCAGATCCTGAACGCGCTGCACAACGTAGCGCGGCATGTTGGTGTTGATCTCACTCGCCAGCTCGATCATGCGCGCGGTGTACTTGACGCTCTTCAGCTTCCACGAGAGGTAGAGCGGATCGATCGGGATGCAGTGCCCGCCCAACCCTGGCCCCGGCGTGAACTTCATGAAGCCAAAGGGCTTGGTCGATGCCGCCCGGATCACCTCCCACACGTCGACCCCCAGCCGCTCGCACATCAGCGCCATCTCGTTGACCAGGGCGATGTTGACGGCGCGGAAGGTGTTCTCCAGCAGCTTGGTCATCTCGGCGACCTCGGCCGTTGTGACCGGGACGATGCTCTTCATCGCCGTCGAGTACATCGCTGCCGCGGCCGCCGTGCACGCCGGCGTGATGCCGCCGACCACCTTGGGCGTGTTCTCGGTCGTCCAGTCCTTACGGCCGGGATCGACGCGCTCCGGGGAGAAGGCCAGGAACAGGTCCGTGCCCACCTTGAGCCCGCCGGATTCCATCTCGGGCAACAGCATCTCACGCGTCGTCCCAGGATACGTGGTCGACTCGAGGATGACCAGCATGCCGCGATGCAGGACCGGCCGCAGCGCCTGCACCGCCGAGAGAATGAAAGACAGGTCCGGGTCGCCGGTCTTGCGGAGCGGAGTGGGAACGCAGATGCTGACACCGTCCACCGAAGCGAGAGCGTCGAAGGACGTGCTGGCCGTCAGATGGCCAGAGCGGACCAGGGACGCGACCTCCGCCGTGGGCACGTCCTCGATGTAGCTCTCACCCCGTGCCAGCGACTGGACCTTGCTCGCATCCAGATCGACGCCGACGACGTGCAGTCCTGCCCTGGCCAGCGCGACCGCCAGAGGCAGGCCAACGTAGCCAAGCCCGATCACGCCAACCCGCGCCTGGCGCGTCTCGAAACGCTGGATCAACTCCCTGGCAGCAGGCGGCAGAGAAGCCGTGTCCGTCATCGTCCCAAGTCCTTCTCTCGGCCCTCGAGTCTAGAACAGGCTGAGTTGCTGAGGCGGCTCGGCCGTCTCGGAATCGATGGGCGGCGCCGGCGCAGCGCGCTGGATAAGGCCCGGCAGGTTGGCGAAATCAGCCTCGATCTCACGCCGCAGCGACGGTTGATGTAGCGCGGCCGCCGGATGGTACATCGCCACAACCATCCGGCTGTTCAGCATGCGCGCCTGGCCGTGGATGTCGCTGATGCGCACATTGGGAAAGAAGCGCGCCATCGAGAAGCGTCCCAACGTCACAATCGCCTTCGGTTGGATGGCCTGGATCTGCCGTTCCAGGAACACGCTGCAGGCCTGGATCTCCTCTGGGAGCGGGTCGCGATTCCCCGGCGGCCGGCACTTCACGACATTGCCAATAAACACCTGCTCGCGGCGAAGCCCGATACTCGCCAGCAGCTCTTCCAGATACTTGCCGGCAGCGCCAACGAACGGCCGCCCCTGCTCGTTCTCATAGAAGCCGGGGCCCTCGCCGATGAACATCAGATCCGAGGCCGCCGGCCCCTCTCCCGGGACGACGTTCTTGCGCGACCGGTAGAGCTTGCAGGCCTTGCAGGCATGGACGTCCGTGGCCACGGCGCGCAGGTCGTCGTCCGAGCTCACTCCCCACCTCCCCCGCCCAGCCTCCGCCATCCGGACAGCCCGGTCAGGGTCATCAGCAGCGCGTCCTCGTTGTTGTCCTGATAGTAGGCTCGCCGCCTGCCCACCAGCTCGAACCCGTACTTGCGGTACAGAGCGATCGCCGCCTTGTTCGAGGGCCTCACCTCGAGCGTGGACATCTCGGCCCCCTGGATCCATGCCTGCTCGAGGCCGGCTTCGAGAAGGCGCTCGCTGATGCCCCGCCCTCGCATCTCGGGGAGGACGGCCAGCGTGGAGATGTGCATCTCATCGACCAACAACCAGTACCCGAGGTAGCCTACGATTCGCTCCTGATCCCCGAGCAGCATCTCCGCCACCAACAAGCGAGAGGCGTCGTTGCCGGTCAACTCAAAGCGGAAGCTGCGCTCCGGCCACGGTAAGGCAAACGAAACACGATCGATCTCCATTACGGCAGGCAGATCGTCCAACGTCATGGGTCGGACAGCAACCTGGAGGGCGACAGCACTCACGGAGTGGGCTCGCTCGGAGTCCGCAGGTAGACCGGGACCACCTCAGAGGGCTGGATGTCCCAACCCGATCGAAGCTTGTGCCAGGCGATCTCCGCCAGGACGCCGGGCCGGCGGACACACAGCGCCGGGGGTGCCAGCCGCGCCTCGGGATGACTGGCGAGCGCCTCGCGACTCTCTTTCTCCAGCTCGCCGCACACGTAACTGGGCGACGTAATGCGCTCACGCATCTCCGATACCGTCATCACCTCCGGTTCGGCCGTCGCCTGCCAGCCGGAGGCCTTCCATTTGTACCATACTCCAACCATACGCCCCCGTCCGGCGTGCAACAGGGCCAACATCGGTTCGTCACGGCGCGGCTGACCCCAGGCCAGGATGTCGAGCGTGGGAACGCCGACGATCGGGATGTGATGGGCCAGCGCCAGTCCTTTGGCGAACGCCAGACCAATCCGCAAGCCGGTGAATGATCCCGGACCGATAGCGACAGCAACCGCGCTCAGCTGCCGCGGTGTCACA
>JAPLGR010000177.1 GCA_026390045.1 Chloroflexota bacterium
GGGACCCAGTCTCGAGTGTCATGGCTCGGATTGTAGCAACAGGCGGATGGGCTGGCAACCCGGCTCGCATGGCGGAATTGCTGGCCGGCAACCCCGCACCCAGCCAGGGCGCGTGGGAGGATCAGGTTTCATTGGGTGCGGAAGCCGGATGCCTGGCAGGGACCGTGCAGGGGCCAGGCCTCACAGGGACTCGGTCAGCGTGCGGAGCGTCTTCAGCGCGGGGTAGGCGGTCAGGTCGAGCTGAAGGGGTGTCACGGACACAAACCCCTCGGCCAGCGCCCAGCTGTCGGTGCCTTCCTCGGCAATCACTGCAGGAGCCTCGCCGCCGATCCAGTAGTAGGGGCGGCCACGCGGGTCTTCCCTGCGAACCAACGCATCACGGAAGACACGCGAGCCTTGTCGGGTAAGGACGATGCCGCTCAGCTCCTCTCGCGGCCGGAGAGGAACGTTGACGTTCAGTAGGACGCTTGGTGGCAGCTTTGTTTCCAGGACCCGCTTGGCCAACAGGCAGGCAATGTCAGCCGCAGTGCGGAAGGCTTCAACCGACGAGGGGGCCTCGATCGAGTCAAGCGACACGGCCAGGCCGGGAAGACCGGCGATCGCGGCCTCCATAGCCGCCGTCACAGTGCCGCTGTAGGTGACATCGTGGCCGATGTTGGCGTGAGGATTGATTCCCGAGATCACCAGATCGATCGGCTGCTCGACCATTCCGAGGATTGCCAGGGCGACGCAGTCGGAAGGAGCCCCGTCGGTGGTCATGGCGGGGGCACCATCTGCCAGGGACGTAGGCCAGACGCGCAGCGGTCGGTGGAGGGTCTTGACGTGCCCGGAGGCAGACCAATTATGGTCAGGGGCCAGGACAGACACTTTGGCCATCGTCCGCATGGCCTGAGCGAGGGCCAGCAGCCCGGGGGCGTCGATACCATCGTCATTGGTGAGCAGGATGTGCATGGTGGATCCGCGCGCGATCAACGCATTGTACTGCGCGCGAATCGAGGCCGCCCGGAACGCGCGAGAAGGAATCGGCCGGGGCGTGCGGCTGCACACGTCCTGTCCGCTCGATCTCCTGACCGACTGCGACGGCAACACGCTGGGCGAAGAGTACGGCCTCGACATCACTCAGGACCTGACGTACCGGTTCACCGGCGCGCAGTGAGCGGGGCGAGGGCCACCGGCACCGCGGACGGGTGAGTAATTCCTCCTATTCCTGCGGTTTTGACCATCCTGCGGCGCGAATCTCCCCGGGCAAAGCCCGATCCGTGCTTGCGCCTGAAAAACTCCTGCCGTACACTCGCGACATCGCGCGGCGTCACGGACTCTTTTGGAGGGCAGAGGCATGGACACGAAGTCATCATCCCGGAAGGTCATCCTTTCCCTTGTGCTCGCGACGCTGTTTGTGGCAAGCCTGGCCTGCTCAGCCGGCGGCGGGACTTCTGAGCCGGGCAAGAGCGAAGCGCCCTCCTCCGGGAAGGCGGTCTCCTCGCTGGATGACGTCAAGAGCGCCACGGTGCAAATCGAAGCCGTTGGTTCCTTCGTGGATCCTCAGGTTGGCACGGTGTTCAACGCCGCTGGCCGCGGCAGTGGCTTCATTATCGATCCTTCGGGCCTTGCGGTGACGAACAAGCACGTGGTAGCTGGCGCGGCGCTGCTGAAAGTGTGGATCGGCGGCGAGTCGGAGGAACTGAGCGCTAAGGTGCTCGGTGTCTCTGAATGCTCCGACCTGGCGGTGATCGACATCGAGGGGGATGGATATCCCTATCTCGAGTGGAGCAGCGATCCTATCAAGGTTGGCGTGGATATCTACGTCGCAGGCTTCCCTCTGGGCGATCCCGAGTACACACTCACCCGGGGTGTCATCTCGAAGGCGAAGGCGGATGGCGAGGTGGGTTGGGCTTCGGTTGAGTCAACAGTGGAGTATGACGCGCAGGCCCTCCCCGGCAACTCCGGCGGTCCTGTGGTGGACGAGAACGGCCAGGTTGTCGCCGTCCACTATGCCGGCAACACTAGCACCCGTCAGGTGTACGGGATCTCCGCCGAGTTGGCCAAGCCGGTTACTGACCAACTGGCGACAGGCAAAGACGTCGATTCGATCGGAATCAACGGCGAAGCCGTGTCCAGCGAGGACGGCAGCATCGTGGGCATCTGGGTTTCAGCGGTGACGTCGGGCTCGCCGGCTGACAAGGCCGGGATTGAAGCCGGGGACATCATCACCAAGATGGAGAACCTGGTCGTGGCGACCGACGGCACGATGGCGGATTACTGTGACATCATCCGCGGCCATGACGCGACCGACACGCTGGCGATCGAGGTGCTGCGCTTCTCGACCGGCGAGATGCTGGCGGGGCAGTTGAATGGGGATCCGCTGGCAACGTCGTTCTCGTTCTCGAGCGAACTGGGAGGCAATGGGGGTGCAGTTCCGGCGGAAGGCGAGACCTACGGTGAATACGTCGCTGTCACGGATGACTACCAGGCGATCCAGGTGGAAGTGCCTGCGGCATGGAGCGATGTAGATGGCGCGCCGTGGACATGGGACAACGGAGCGGACTTCGCGTCCATCTACGCAGCGCCCGACTTGCAGCAGTTTCAGGAGAACTGGGGCACCCCAGGGGTGAGGTTCAACGTCACGGCTGACAAGGAGAAGGTGGGGGGACACATCCAGGTGCTTGATTGGACTCGGTCTTACGACTTCTTGGTGGATTGCGAGCTGGACAGCAGGTACGATTACGACGATGGCTACTACCGGGGTGCCTTTGACTACTATGAGAAGTGCAACGGGACGACGGACTATATGATTCTCGCCGCTGTCCCCAAACAGAACAGCGGTGACATACTGATCCTGCTTGAGGTGCAGATCGTCAGTGACGCCGACCTTGACGCGGCAGAACACATCCTGTCAACGTTTGACATCGTGGGCTCGCTGCCGTAGTCGCGGCTGTCGGCCGAAGCGCCATTCTCTCGCCCCGCGGGTTTGTGCCCGCGGGGCGAGCGCTTTCCAGCCGGGCTTCGGGCGGCGCCTGTGTGTTGACTCGGGCGTGGCGCATGGTATGATAAGCATGGCAAGCACGGCGGTCATTCGTCATTCATTATCTCCGCCGAGCGGCACCGGTTTCATTCTTGTTCATCCAGCGCGCGTAAGGGTTGCCCGAGCCGTGGCTTTGCGGAGGCAATCCGGGCATGACCAAGACTTCGCCCCCTTCAGCGGGGCGGACGCGAAACCGGCGTCCGCCCCGCTTGCTTTGGAGGGCAGGCATGAGCGTCGAATTCATCGTCCGCATCATCGGCATGGTCGCCATGGCCGTTGGGGGCATCTACCTCGGCGCGTACCTGGGGGACATGGCGTCTGGACCGCGCGAGCTGTGGGCGGCCGTCTTCGCCATGGTTGGAGCACTGATGGGGCTGGTGGTCACCCCCTTCCTCACCACCCGGCCGGTGCGCGCCATCCGCCGCATCGTCTCGGGCGTCTCGGCCCAAACCATGGTCTCCGGTCTGATCGGCTTGATCGTCGGCTTGATTGTGGCGGCGCTGGTCTCGTTCCCTCTGTCGCTCCTGCCGGCGCCGTTCGGCTCGCTCCTGCCGTTCATCGGCGCCCTGTTCTTTGCCTACCTGAGCGTGACCATCTTCGTGCTTCGCCAGAACGACATCATGGGCCTGCTGCGCAGCCGGATGTCCACCACGCTGATCGAGGATGGTGGCGAAGGCACAACTGGCGGGCGCAGCGTGCTGCTGGACACCAGCGTCATCATCGATGGCCGAATCGCCGATGTGGCCCATACCGGCTTCATCTTCGCCCCCATGGTTGTGCCGTCGTTTGTCCTGGCCGAGCTGCAGCACATCGCCGATTCTCCTGACGGGCTCAAGCGGCAGCGAGGCCGGCGCGGGCTGGACATCCTGAACCGCCTGCAGAAGGAACCGAGCATCCCGTTCCGGATCAGCGACCTCGATGTTGAGGGCGCACGCAACGTGGATGTACCTGGATGACGGCACGATGGTCGTCGTTGAGTCGGGCCGCGACCAGATTGGCCGGACGGTCTTGGTGACGGTGACGAAAGTGCTGCAGACCGCGGCCGGGCGGATGATCTTCGCTCGGTTGGCGGCGGGCTGAGGCAGGGAGGGGCGGCCATGGCGCTGGCGGTCTACAACACGCTCACCCGGCGCAAGGAACCATTCGAAACCATTGAACCCGGGCGGGTGCGGATGTATGTCTGCGGCCTGACGGTGTATGACCGGGCGCACGTCGGTCACGCCATGTCGGCGGTCGTGTTCGATGTCATCCGCCGCTACCTGGAGTACCGCGGCTACAAAGTCCACCACGTGGTCAACTACACCGACGTCGAGGATAAGGTCATCAAGCGGGCCGCCGAGAAGGGCGTCGAGCCGCTGGCGCTGGCCCAGCGCTACATTGAGGAGTACACGCGTCACCTTGTCGATCTGAACGTGCTGCCGGCGACCGAGTACCCGCGCGCCTCGGAAGAGATGGGCCGCATCATCGGTATGATCGAGGAGCTGATCGGCCGAGGGTACGCCTACGCCGTTGGTGGCGACGTCTACTTCCGCGTCTCGAAGGACCCCGACTATGGGCGCCTCTCCGGCCGCAAGCTTGACGAGATGCGTGCCGGGGCGCGCCTGGAGATCGATGAGCGTAAGCAGGATCCGGCGGATTTCGCCCTGTGGAAGGCAGCCAAGCCGGGGGAGCCGGCGTGGGACAGCCCGTGGGGCAAGGGCCGCCCCGGCTGGCACATCGAATGCTCGGCGATGAACCTGGAGTACCTGGGGGAGCAGATCGATATCCACGGCGGTGGAAACGACCTGATCTTTCCGCATCACGAGAACGAGATCGCCCAGACGGAGAGCCTGACGGGGAAACCCTTTGCCCGCTACTGGATCCACAACGGGATGATGCAGTTGGCCGGCGAGAAGATGTCGAAGTCGCTGGGCAATCTCGTGACGATCGATGACTTCCTCAGCGCGCACAGCGGCGATGTGTTCCGCATGCTGATCCTGAACTCGTCGTATCGTGGCCCTCTGACCTTCAACGATGACGTCGTGCGCCAGGCCGAAAGTGCGCTGGAGCGTCTGCGGCTGGCGTTCAAGCCTGCTGTCCCGGGCCCGCAGCCCGCGCCGGCTGCGGAGGCTGCGCTGGCCGCAGCAGCGGCCGAAACGCGCCGGCGATTCGAAACCGCAATGGACGACGACTTCAACACCTCAGGCGCGCTGAGCCACCTGTTCGAGCTTGTGCGCTCGATCAACCAGGCGCGCGACGCGGGTGTTGGCGAAGAGCCACTCGGCCAGGCGCAGGCGGAGCTTCGGAAGCTGGCTGGTGTGCTGGGCCTGCGGTTGGAGGAGGACGGCGGCGCGGCGCAGCCGGCGGCGCCGTTCATCGATCTGCTGCTCGAGGTGCGCGAGGAGATGCGCAAGGCCAAGCAGTGGACGATCGCCGATCGGATCAGGGATCGGCTGGCCGAGCTCGGCGTGCTGATCGAGGACGGCAAGGGCGGGACGACCTGGCGTCGCCGCTAGCTGCGGATGGCCATGCAGGGAGGATCGCGCGAGCGCATCTTCGGCCGCAATGCGGCCTACGAGGTCCTGCGCGCCGGAAGGCGCAAAGTGTATGCGCTGGACGTTGCCGAGGGGGCGGAAGTGCGCGGCGGGCTACGGCGGGTGCTCGATCTGGCCGAGGCCAACTCCGTTGCGGTGCGCAGGGTGCGGCGTTCCGATCTCGATCGGGAGTCGGATTCGCACCAGGGTGTTGCGGCGACCGCGGCCGCGTATCCCTATGTTGAGATCGGGGACATCCTCGAGCGCGCGGTCGAGTTGAACGAGCCCCCGCTGGTTCTGCTGCTGGATTTGATCCAGAACCCTCAGAACCTGGGCACGCTGCTGCGCACGGCGGAGGCGGTTGGGGTCCATGGGGTGGTGATCGGATCGCATCGGGCGGCTGGCATCACCCCGGCTGTCGTCAGCAGTTCCTCGGGGGCGAGCGAGCACCTGCGGATCGCCCAGGGCAACCTGGCGCAGGCGATGGACCGGCTGCGCAACGCGGGCGTGTGGATGGTTGGACTGGAGGCGGGCCCGGAGGCCGTCAGCTTGGACGAGGTCAACCTCGCCGGGGCGCTCGGCCTGGTGGTGGGCAATGAGGGGGAGGGCATGCGGCGGCTGGTGCGCGAGTCCTGTGACGTTCTGATGCGGCTGCCGATGCGCGGCCGGGTCGAGTCACTGAATGCCGCTGTGGCAGGCTCGCTGGCCCTATATGCCGCCTGGGCGGCACGGGGCTACGCAGGGGCGGAAGCGGCACGGGCCACAGGTGGGTTACATTGACGGGCCTGCCGAATCCTGTTAGACTAAGGCGCGTTGTCGGCGGTGGGTTACCCCGGCCAAGATTGAAATGCGCCGAGCAGGTGGGGCGCGTTTTTATCGTCATGCCGACGTAGCTCAAAGGTAGAGCAGCCGCCTTGTAAGCGGCAGGCTATGGGTTCAAGTCCCATCGTCGGCTTACGTTGAGGGCACGTGACACGGCCCGATCGTCTCGGACCGGATCACCTGCCGGCAACGGCGGGTCGCTGGGCGGTTACCCAAGTGGCCAAAGGGGACTGACTGTAAATCAGTTGGCAGACGCCTTCGGAGGTTCGAATCCTTCACCGCCCACCTGAACGAAAACGGCTGTGGACCGCGCCCTCATAGCTCAGTCGGTAGAGCACACCCTTGGTAAGGGTGGGGTCATGGGTTCAACTCCCATTGAGGGCTCACTCGCCAACCGAACCCGGATGCTGACGCAAGGAGATCGCCATCATGTCGAAGCAGAAGTTTCAGCGCACGAAGCCGCACATGAATGTTGGGACGATGGGGCACATCGACCACGGGAAGACGACGCTGACGGCGGCGATCACGAAGTACTGTTCGTT
>JAPLGR010000510.1 GCA_026390045.1 Chloroflexota bacterium
CCTGGTCTTGTTGAGACACGCCCTCGTTGTGGCGGTCCTCAGCTACCTGGTGAGCGGCTTCTGGTACCTGTGGTACGTGCCCTTGGTCATTCTGGTAACCCACCTTGGCATCGATTGGGCGAAGAGCACACGATCGAGTCGATCGCTGACAGTCTTCTCGCTCGACCAACTCGCCCATGCGGCGGTCATCGTTGGCATCTCGATCCTGGTCCCGCGCTACGTGGCTGGGCCGACCGCGCCGTATTGGCTGTCGCTCGTCGGCGCCTTGTACATCTCAGGCCTCGTCTTGGCGACGGGTCTTATGATCGCCGTCCACGCGGGTGCGGTCGTAGTCGGATTGTGGGTGGATCCTTTCAGCCGGCAACTCCAGGCAGATCGAGAAGCTTCCGAGAAGGGTAGCCCGGGGAAGGACGCAGGGGCACGTGTAGGGTTTGTCGAGGGGGGAAGAGTCATCGGGATGCTGGAGCGAGCCCTCATCTTTATGTTCGTCCTGGTGGATCAGCCCGCAGGCATTGGCTTCCTGATCGCGGCGAAGTCGATTCTGCGCTTTGGCGATATCGGCGCCGGTGCCAGACGCAAGGAGGCCGAGTACATCATCATCGGCACCTTCCTCAGTTTCGTCTTCGGGATACCCGTCGCCTACCTGACCAGGTACCTGCTCTTCGCACTCCGCTAATGGGCCTTGCCCTGGCCACAGAGCAAGGTTCTTACCGGCCGACGGCTCCAATCGTCTGTTCGTCGATCCCTCCAGAAACCACCGCGTCATGGTCTTCGACGTTGCGACGATCACGGATGGCGAAGCTGCAATGAACGTCCTTGCCCAGACGTCGTTCACCTCTGGGCGTGAGGAGAGCAATCAGGGTTCAGGGCTGAGACTGGGGAGGATCTGGTCAAGCTGATGACCGTCGTCGCCAGGACTCACCTTGAGAGGCGTTCGGGGCGCATGCAGCCCGGAAGTCGGTCGGGCACGCTGCTGTTGGGCATCTGGAACAAGCCTCCTGATCCCGCGCATCGTCTTGTGAGGTTTAGCCCTGGCTGAGCTAGGCGGCCACTCAGCCGCGCCACCGCACTTGGTGAGTCAGGAACGTCGAGAAGCTAGAGTGTCAACACTCTTCCGACATGCGACAGTGGCCTAGTTCTCGACCGGTGTTGACCCAGGGCCCGGAGTTCCGTTAGGGGGGCTGTGTCATCTCCGATCTATCCTTCTCCATCGAAGCCCGTCCATCTGGATAGGCCATTGGACGACGAGAGCTGCCTGAGGCCGGCTGCATCCCTGTACATGATGCCCTGGACCTTGGTGTTGGGGTTGACTGGTGCCCCGGATCGGATCAGTAGGCACTCGTCATGCCAAGCACTGCAGGTCTGATCAATGCTGGAGACACTCACACGGCTCCCCTCCCACACAAGCTCGAGAAAGCACCCCCCGCACTCCGTGGCATCGTTCGCTATGAGATAGTGTCAATAGCCGCCCGCACTGTGCCACCCATGATCGCCTGGATGTAGACCACCCATCGTCGCCCGATGTGTGCCACCCGGCCTGTAAGACGCGCGGCTCCCGTCGCGCTCAGCCGATGCGGGCCAGATGCTACAATGGGTCTTACTGCCACCGTTTAGAAGACGGACCAGTCCCTATGGCGCCACAGGCGGCCCCAACCTCCCAAAGAAACATCCCAGTTCAGATAGCCCTCCGCCGCGAGTCCCTCCTCACCCGCCTGGCCGAAGGGCACTTCAGCGACCCCCAAGACTACCGAGCGCAGCTCCTGGCCGCGCGCCTTTCGCTCATGGCCGGCTTCGACGAGCTGGTTTGCCTGGAGAGCCTGAACTTTGAGCCCTTCGACTACCAGATCCGCGCCGCCCAGACCGCCTTGCGCCGCTTCCGCGGGCGCGGGCTGCTCTGCGATGAGGTGGGCCTGGGCAAGACCATTGAAGCCGGGCTGATTCTGAAGGAGTACCTGGAGCGCGGCATGGTGCGGCGGGTGCTGATCCTCACTCCCCCGGGACTCGTCGAGCAGTGGCGTGAAGAGCTGGCCACCAAGTTCGACCTGGCCGAATTCGTCACCAGCTCTGACCCCGCATTCCGCGCCGCGGGCATGGGTGCCTGGGAACGCTTCCCGCTCCTGATTGCCTCCCTGACCACCGCCCGCCTGAGCAGGCATCGCCGGGCGATCGCCAAGATCGAGTACGACCTGGTGATTGTCGACGAGGCGCACTACCTGAAGAACCGCAGCAGTGTCTCCTGGAAGTTCGTCAACGCCCTGCAGAAGAAGTACATTCTCTTTCTGACCGCCACGCCCCTCCAGAACAACCTGGAGGAACTGTACAACCTGATTACCATCCTCAAGCCCGGCCAGCTCAAGACACCTAAGCAGTTTCGCCGCCAGTTCGTGGCCGAGGGGGAGGACCCGCGCCTGCCGAAGAACCGCGGCCGTCTGCGCGAGCTGCTGGCCGACGTGATGGTACGCCACTCACGGGGACAGGTCAGCGCCCGGTTGCCTCCACGGAGAGCGCACACCATCCGCCTGCAACTCTCCCCCGAGGAGCAAGCGTTCTACGAACGGGTGAGCGCCCTGGTCCGCTCGCTCAGCTACCCACCTGGTGGGGACAGCCCATCTGGAGGGGAGGGCAACGTCCCACCGCTGAACAGCACTCTGCGCTTCGCCCTGCGCACTGTGCAGCGCGAGATCGGCTCGAGCCCGGCGGCCGTCCGCCCCACGCTGCTCAAGCTGGCCAGGCAACCAGCCCTGGCCGCCTATCGGGAGGAACTACGGGCGCTTGCCGAGAGTGCCCTGGACATTCCGAGTTGGGCGAAGGCCGGGGCACTCGAGCAGCTTCTGACCAGCCTGCTGTCCAGTAAAGAGGACAGGGTGATCATCTTCACTCACTTCCGCCACACGCTGGATCGTCTGGCCAGCCGCCTGCGACGCCTGGGCGTGGACTTCGCCCTCTACCATGGAGGCCTGTCTTTGGCGGAAAAGACCCACGCCATCGAGCGCTTCGAGCGCGTGGTGCCGGTATTGCTCTCCACGGAGGCCGTCGGCGAGGGGCGTAACCTGCAGTTCTGCCACACCATGGTTAACTTCGACCTGCCCTGGAACCCGATGCGCATCGAGCAGCGCATCGGCCGCATCCACCGCATCGGCCAGCTCCACCAAGTGGAGATCTACAACCTCTCGGCGCGAGGGACGATCGAAGACTATCTCCTGGACATCCTGGACCGCAAGATCAACCTCTTTGAGCTGGTCGTCGGCGAAGTGGACATGATTCTTGGTCACCTTACCGAGGAGCGCGACTTTGAAGAGCTGGTGCTGGAGGTGTGGATGCAAGCCCGCAGTGAAGCGGAGGTCGCGGCCGGCATGGAGCAACTCGGCGAGGCGCTGGCCCAGGCGGGCGCCGCTCACAAGCGGGCCAAGGCGTACGACGAGGCCCTCTTTGGCGAGGACTTCTCGGCGGGCTGATGAGCGAGCTGGAAGACTTTGTGCTCACCTTCCTTCAGGCCAAAGGCGCCATCGTACAGCCGGCCGGCTACGGCGTCCACGAGGTTCTCCTGCCCGAGGACCTGGCCCGGCGACTGGGCGGGACCATGTATCTGCGCCTTGCCTTTGATGACCAGGCGCCGTCCGAAGCGACACGCCTAACCTACTCGCACCCTCTCGTGGAGTGTATGCTCGAGGCCGCCTGGGAACCGCCAGCCTGCACTCGCTTCTACATCAATGCTGTGCGGCTGGAGAAGCCCGGGCTTGCCAACCTAGCCCGGCAGAGCCTTTCCATCGCCAATGCCCACCTGACCTCGGCCCCGCTAGCAGCCGAGGGCCGGGCCTTGTATCACTACCTGCAGGTCAACTTCAAGGCCGCTCTGGTCAGCGATGAGAAGCGAGAGCAGCTTGTCACTGTCTGGATGCACGGCCAGGGCGGCTATGCCGTGAAGGGGTTGACGGAAGAAACCTACCTGCCTCTGGAAAGTGAGCCGGCCCTCCCGAACCTCCCCGTAGCCCCCCTGCGCTGGCTGCCCGGCCGTGATCTGGGCTCAGCCCAAGCCCTCTCCATCCTGCTCGAGCGCGCCGCCCAGGCAGCCGTGCGCCTGCTGGAGGCGGACATCGAGCGCCTGCAGGCTCGTACCGCCCACTTCTTCGAACTCGACCGCGCTCGCCTGGAAAGCTACTATGACGATATCGAGGCTGATCTCCAGAGGCGCATGGCACGGGCACAAGATGACTCGCGGCGCGCCACCTTGGAAGGTAAGCTGGAGGCGGCGCGCGCCGAGCGGGCAACCAAACTCGCCGACGTGGAGGCCAAGTACCGCCTACGGGTCGAACTGGAACCGATAAACGTGGCCCTAATCGCCCAGCCCAAACTCTGCCTGCAGATGCAGATCAAGAATCGGCACGCCAGCATCGAATGCACGGTGGTCTGGGACCCGCTTCGCCATCGGATCGAGCCCCTGACCTGCGACGTGTGCAATCGTCCCGCAAGCGCTCTGTCCCTGTGCGCCGGAGGCCATTTGGTGTGCAGCGACCCGGCCTGCCAGATGCCCCAGTGTGTGGATTGCAGGCGGGTTTACTGCCGCTTGTGCGCGGACCGGATCGCGCGCTGTGCGGTGTGCGGTGCACCGGTCTGCCAGAAGAGCCTGATTCACTGTCCGCAGTGCGGCAAGGGCACCTGCCGCCAGCATGTGGGCACGTGCCATGCCGCGGCTCAGCAGCCGTCCGAGCCCGTTGAGACCGCTCCAGCAGTGTCTGCACCAGAACCGGAAAGCAGCCAGCCACCCCCCATCCCGAAACCGCCGCGACTGCGAAAGAGGTCGCAAAAGGCACCCCGCCAGCCCGCCCCTGGGACGCGCCCCGCAGGGCCGCGCTTTGGCAAGATGCGGCTCGACGTGCAGCTCCCCGCCAACGGGGCAGTGGTGGTTGCCTTTGTCTACAAGCCTAGCGGTCGCCAGATAGCCTGTAGGACGTGGTCCCTGGAGAAGGACGGTATCTACGTGAGCTGCGAGTGCGAGAACGATCGCACCTGCGTGGCGGATCACAAGGTCTTCATGCCAGCCATACCGGAAGAGATCCAGGAGCAGATGGCGCTCGAGATTGAGAAATTGCGCCAGGAGTATCAAGTCGCCCCCGGGCGGGTGAAGATCTTGCAGGACACCGGGCGGGAAAACATCAAGTACCTGCCGGAACTACGGCTGCAAGCCCCCTGGAAAGACCGCCGACGCATTGAGGCCGCGCAACAGGCTTTCTGGGAAACCTACGTGAGGGGAGAGTAAGTTCAGGACTCCTGACCCGTGGCCGAAATCGATGCAACATACCCAGGCTCATACCTCATGCATCCACAACTTTCGGTCATATCTCGAGAGCGGAACCTACGGCCTGTACCCGTAAGGTCCGCGGTCGGAGGTTCACGTCTCGTCAAGTGGTGTAATTCATGTGCTTCCACGGTAGCAACAGGTTATGGTTGTCCGCCTCAGTGAACAGGTGCCAGGTGAAACGGCATCGGCTCCGCGACCAGCAACGGCTGCGGTTCGATCACCCTGGCCATCGCCTCCAGGCTGAAGTACCGTCTCCCGACTTGCCACTCATCGGCGATCTCGAGCAGGACAGCGCCCACCAGGCGAGTCGCCGAAGAGCCGTCGGGCTGAAAGCCCTAGCCCTTTCAGGGGAAGACTCCCACAACGTTCGTCCGCCGTTTGACCTCCTTGTTGAGCCGCTCAAGCGGATTGGTCGAGTAGATTCGCGTCCAGAGCTCCGGGGGGAAGACCATGTAGGCCAGGATGTCAGCCTCGGCCTTCTCCAAGAGCTCAGCGGCTTTCGGCCAGCGGCGCTGCATGGCCTGCACCGCTTCCGCCAGTTGAACGCCGGCCGCCTGCCGATCGGGCTGAGCGAAGATCGTTCGCACGGCCGCCGCCACGATGGTCAATGCGCTGCATTGGGAGGGCACCAACATGGCGATCATCGCGGGGAAGGAAGCCGCCGAAACCGCTCTGGAAGCGCACCGGCGCGGCGACTTCTCCGCCCAATCGCTCTCGCCATACCGAAGTCGCTTGAAGAACCGGTTCATCCTGCAAGACCTGTATCAGTACCGAAATCTGAACAAGTTCCTGGAGAAGCACCCGGACTTCATGGAGGTGTACCCCAACTTCATCAATGACGCGTTGGGGTTGTTCTTCACCGGGTATGGTAGGCCCAAGAAGCAGCTCTATCGAGAGATCCTGCGGTCGTTGACCAGCCGGCGGCCGCTGCTGCGGGCAGTGAGTGATGTCTTGTCTTTCGCTAGAACGGTTCTCGGTATCTAGAAGCGTAGAGGGGAGACCGTTGTGGATGCGAAGCGCGATACGGTTGCGGAAACCCGGAGCCAGGCGGGTGAAGAACTCCCACACGTATACATTGACGACATCCTGAGCTCCCTCAAGTACTATGTTGATGAAGACGAACCGCACTTGCAGATCATTGCCGGGGACGTTTGTATTCGCTGCGCCGCCAAGCCCTGTCTATACCCTTGCTCTGTAGGGGCATACCAGGCGCAAGACAGCGGGGTGGTGCAAATCGCGTATCACAGCTGTGTGGAATGTGGCACTTGTCGGATGATCTGCCCTTACGACAACATCCGATGGAAGTACCCGCGCGGCGGCTATGGGGTAGCCTACAAATTCGGGTAGATTTAGCATTGGCAATCACAGCCTCGGATTGTCACATGTTTGGGGCCGCGCTTCTCCCTCCCCCGATTATGTGCTGGCACGAGTGTCTGCCACGTGCAGACACATCCAGACACATACCCGCAACTGCGATTCCCGCGCATTGTGCGGAAGGACAAGAGCCCCCGACCGGCCTACCGTGAACCTTACGGTCCGACGGTCTTCACAACTTCCGCGACAACCGGTGACTCGTAACCTTGAGGTCAGCGGGCTCAGCAACGCAGTTCGCGGATGCACCAGCCCGGCAACCAATGCGACCAGCTGGCTGACCTATCTCCTGTTGTCCATCATGCTAGTGTAGTGCGTCACTAATCCATGGACATATAACGAGGTGGGGTGTATCCTGCCTGTCGATGAGCAGAAGGGCCCCACCCATCG
>JAPLGR010000445.1 GCA_026390045.1 Chloroflexota bacterium
CGACCAGACCGCACGCGAACCAGCCCAACAGGCACATTCCGCTCCACGATCGCTGGACCAGGGAACGCCATCCGCCCACAAGGCCGAGCGCCAACATCGGCAACGTCCATCCCAGGACCTCCTGCGCCCTCCTGCCTCCGAACGTCTCGCCCTGCGCGGCAAGGTGCACGCCAACCAGTTGATACCAACCCTTCGATCCACTGATGGTCAGGAGAAAGACGGACTCCGCGCCAACCACGATCCCCAGCCACGCGGCCGCGGGCCACACGGCACGGACTGACAGCCTGCCCTTGTGACGTCGCTTCACCTCAGAGAAGAAGATCGCCAGCGCCAGGATGGGTACTAGGATCAGCGAGAAGGCCTTGGTCAGCGTGGACAGCGCCAACGCAAGTGCCGACAGCAGCAGCCAACCCGACTTGCCACTGCGATGCCACAGACCGAGCGCGAGCAGGGAGACCATGGCCAGCGCCATCGAGGGCAGGCCGATCATCACCGACACACTCAACTGAGGAAACCGCGGCAAGGTGATCAGGAAGAGGAGCGCCACTAGGTAGTGCATCTGGCCGTGGAAGATCTTGAGGTAGAGCGCGCAGGCGGTCAGGAGGAGGCACGAGAAGGCAAGGACGGTCAACCTAGCAACAAGGACCTTGGGAGCGAGGACTCTGAACAACAGGGCAAGGAGGACGGTCAGGAGAGGTGGCTGGTCACTGTAGATCTCGGTCTGCAGGGCATATCCTCTCGCGTAGAGGAACGCCTTGATCAGCTGAATCCCCTCGTCGGGATCGAAATCGAACTTGAATCGGAAGGGGAAGAAGAGAAGGATCACCAGCGCGAACGCCGCGACGATCATGTAGGGGAGGAGCGCTTCGATCCACCGACGTCTCATGAGACTGACACCGCCGTGAATGGGGCTGCGATCAGGCAGCGGGCTGGCTCCGGTCGCTCATGACGCATGACGGATGTCCCGTCGGATGGGATAGCACCGCTCGCGTCATGCGTCCGATTGTATGCCGGACTCCGGGCCGCGCGATGTAGGTGGGGGACTGAGGCTCGTGGTCGCAGTCAGTCCCCGGTTCCATGGGCCAACTCGACGGGGAATGCGGCAAGCACCTGTGGCGCCTCTGCCCTCCACTGGGCACGGGGTCCCCTCCGCTACTGCCCATTCAGACGGTCTTGTGACCCACGACTGTCAGCACCGAACCAGCTCTGATCAGCCGGCCGACAACGCCTGCGCTGCGCCGCGCGTCTCAATAGTCATCGGGCGTCTCCTGGCGACTGCCTCCGGCTCACAGCAATCCAGCACGCGTCGGGAACCAGTTGAGATCGACTCATGGGGGGCCCGGCTGCGGCGTGGCCAGGGACTTCACAATCGTCAGCGGAACCCCCTCGCGCTGGACGGTCCACACGATGGGAGCGTCAGGGAAGAAGCCCGGGGCGATCGTGGTCCAGCCGCACCCGAGGATGAGCACGGGCTTGAACTCCTGATCGGTGGCCATGTCAGAGGCGTCCCGCAGGCTGAGGTCACCACGGGCAAACGGGATGGCGTTCTCCTCTGGACCGATCAACGAGATCTCGGCTGACGAACCGCTCACGGCGACTTCGGCCGACGGCGGTGCGTACTCGTTCACATACTTCATGGCCTCGCGCAGCGAGGTGCACCAGTAGTCGGAGATGAACCGTCCGTAGGCGCCTCGCACTCCGCCGACTAGCTCGTTGAAGTATCCATACTCATACGGATGCAGACGGACCAGCGCCACGATGCCTGGCAGCACGATCACCCCCGCCAGTAGCGCCTGCACCAGGTGCGGCCGCACACGCCAACGGACCCACTCCATCGCCAGCGTCGCCAAGACGAAGAGAGGGGGCGTGATGAACAGCAGATGGCGGAAGTAGTTGTAGATGGGCACCCGCAGGACCACGACCGCGAGAAAGGGCACGAAGAACCACGCCAGGAGCAACATCGTGACCCAACTCGCCTCGCATCGACCCCGTATCACCCGAACGGCCACGCCCAGACTACCCAGAATGAGAATGACGGGCGGGAACGTGAGTTGGATTGCCAGCAACTCAGGCAGGTACCATCGCGGCAATGCGTTCGACGGGTAGGTGGTCCCTTCGAATAGCACATAGTGCAATTGCGGATACTTCAGCGCCCATTCGACACTCGCCGTGAACATGCCGGCCACCGAGCCCCACAACTGAGGCCACAGCGCACATGCCACACACGCCGCGGCCGCGAAGTAGAGGATGAGCGAGGCGACTCCACGCAGGCGCAACCGCAGGATGGCGTACACGCCCACCAGCAGGCCGGCGAAGAGCGCCGAGGATCGCACAGCGATCGCCATGCCCAGAACGATCGCCCCCGGCAAGATCGGCGACATAAGCCGCACCTTGAGTCCTTGGTGCATCTCCCTGACCACAGCTGGCAACACTTCGCGGCTGGCCACCGGCAGCAGCCGGCGGAGAGCAACCATGCCCACCACCAGCGCTGCCACAAGCGTAGCGAGGACAAGGGCGCCGGTGGTCAAGCCTTGGACCCGCTTCACATATGCCTCCACCGGGATCTGGGAGGTATGTTCGGCGAAGCGCAGGAACAGCTGATTGATGGGTAGCCAGGCTTCGCCCCGATAGGCAGCCCGGACGACTGCTTCCACACCATCCAGCAGGAAACCCCTTACCCCCAGCGCGACGATCGGGATGAGGAGCAACGCGACGACGGCTCTTGCCGCGCGGGGCCCCCGACGCGGCACCTGGGACCAAGCATCCCGAACGGCCTGCCAAGAAAGCCCCCCTCCCTGATGATCGGGTTGTGGCCCCGCAGGAGGAGCGTTCGCGGTCCGCGAGATCCGGTCCACCAGCGCCAGGCCGATGGCGACCGTCGCGGCGAATAGCGCCATGAACGGCGTATCCTTCTGGTTGATGAACGCATGCCCAAACAGCAGCGGCTGCGTCTCGAACAGCACCGCCCCCACCAGCGCCGTCCCCGGCTTCACCAGACGCAGCGACAGCGCATACACCGATACCACCGCCGCCTGGAACACCACAAAGTTCACCATGTGCCGACCATCGGCGAAGACCCACCCCGGCACCACCCGGCCCAGGAATTCTCCCACCACCACCCACACCATCAGATAGAACGGCCCCTTGTCCTCCCGCGATGGATCTTGGTACGGCTGGCCAGGATGCTGGTAGGACTGCAGGGTCTGCCGTGCAAAGTAGACGTTCATATCCTCGTCCGTCGACTGGCCGTAGTCCCGCACGATCACGATCCCGACCAGAAGGCTGCAGACTACCAGCACCACGATCGGCATGGCGATCGGCCATCCTCTCCAGCGTGCAGGGGAAGATGATCTGACCGTCGCCATCGGTGCCTTCGACATCCGCTTCCGACCCATCCGATTCGACCTCGCGGCTCTTCCATGGCGGATGGAACGCGCACATTATACCGGCGCATCGCGACTTGGCCGGGCCGGCGCGCCACAAGGACCTCTTCCGCGTACTCCGGCAGAGGTCCGGATCCACAACAGGAAGACGGTGCTTGTCAGATCGCGAACACGTTCCCCGCCACAGCAATTACTAGAGACTACCGAGCAACGCTGATCTACCGCTCGGTCCGTGAGCAGCCCTCAGGCCTCGCATCGGCATGCGCGGCCGTCCCGCCGATGTTGATCCAGAGGATCAGAGCGGCCCGCCCTGCCGTCCAGCGTTCGGTTGATCTGTTCCTCCCAATCCTTCAGATCGCGATGGAACATCCGCTCCAGCGCCGCTTCGTTCAGCCGCCTGCCCCTGTCGGTCACGCCGGTGTAGGTGTAGGTAACCTCCGCGCGGGCTGTGCGGTCGGCCTGGCCGGGGTGGCAGCGGATGGCGATCGTCCACAGCCTCCCCGGGGCGAAGACCGTGTATTCGATGGAACCGTGTTCCGGATCGTAGGTCGAGATCGTCCAGGTGCACTCGGCCTCGTCCGCGTCGTGCGACCGGGCCGTGAAGACCATGTGCGCCTCGGCCAGAACCCCGCTCGGGTGGATGATCGTGGGAGCCCAGCCTGGCGCCCACTCCTGCTCTCGGATGGGGCCGAACAGGGGGAAGACCTCATCAGGCATGCCTCTCAGGACGATGGCGCGCGTTCGAGAGATCCTGACGGGGCTGATCGCGGCTGACTGCATCCTCGCCTCCCAGACTGGTGGAGTCCGAGTTGATGTACGTCGAGACGAAGGCCCGAGTCGGCCACGGAAACGCTCGAGCGCCCTGGCGGGCGCTCGAGGTGCGAACGAAAAGTCCCTTGGCGATGGCCTACTCTCCCAGGCCGTCACCGGCCAAGTACCATCGGCGCTAGCGGGCTTAACGACCGGGTTCGGGATGGGACCG
>JAPLGR010000442.1 GCA_026390045.1 Chloroflexota bacterium
GTCATGGCCTTGGCGGCCTCAAAGTTGGAGTAGCTCACCACCATGTCCAGCGGGCGGTTTGTGAGATCACCCGTTTCCACGATCGGGATTCCCGCATGTTGCAGCAGGCGCTTGGCCCCCGGTGTGTGCCGGCATCCGTGCAAGAACATCCCGTCCGGGCGCCGCCCCAGAAAGGTGGTAACCAGGGATTCCTCTTCGGCCACCGAGAAACCGGCGGTGCCCAGCAGGAGATGGTAATCGTTCTTCCGCAGCACCTCCGCGACGGCGTGCACGCTCTCTCCATACGCAAGGTTACTGAGGGTCGGCACGATGGCGGCAATCACGCGCGTCCGGTTTGACGCCAAGCTTCCGGCAACCAAGTTCTGGACATATCCGGTCTCAGCGATGGCCCGTAGGATGCAGCGCCGCGTCTTCTCGGACACCTTCTCCGGCTGGTGGAGGGCCCGGGACACGGTGACTATGGACACGCCCACCCGGCGCGCCACATCCTCCATGCGCGTCGGACCTTCCGTCCGGCTCTTTGCGGGACGCATCTGTCGCTCCTCGTCGCTGGATTCTCAATGACAACCCATCGAGCAGCAAGTTATCACTTGACAAGGGGCGATGCAAGCGCTTACATATGACCACTCTATCCCCATCTCCAGTCCGCGTTTGTCTCGAAGGTGGAGGCAGCCGCCGCGACATCGCTCTCAGCTTGCATCGCCCAGAGATTGGAGTTGGCGATACGATGAGTGCACAAGGCCGCCCTTGTTTCATGTTCGACGACGCTGCCGACCCGCGCGATAGTTCCGCCATGGGGATCGTGCAATCGGCTGACCAGGGCCAGATTCGTCAATCCCGGAAGCTGGCCGTCTTGCGGGACCCCTTGGTTCCTTCCCGACGCGGCGGCGCCATGATCATGGCGCGGCAACACTTCCCCCACCGACTCTCCATTATTTGCACACATCAGGATAGGAGCGTGGCTGATGCGTGAATTTGAGCGAATCAGGACCGCCATCATCCGAGGCGGAACGAGCAAGGGAGTCTACTTGCTGGCCAGTGACTTACCGAAGGATCCCGCAGTCAGGGACAAGGTCATCCTCAGCATCTTCGGCAGCCCGGACCCGCGGCAGATCAACGGGCTCGGAGGCGCAGATCCGCTGACAAGCAAGGTGGCGATCATCGCACCCTCTCGCCGCGAGGATGCCGATGTGGATTACACCTTCGGCTATGTCGGGATCGAGAAGGCCGTCGTGGACTATGACGGCAACTGCGGCAACATCTCCCAGGGCGTCGGGCCTTTTGCCGTGGACGAAGGGCTGGTCCCTGTGACCGAGCCGATCACAACGGTGCGCATCTTCAATACCAATACCCAGAAGATCATCGAGGCGTCGGTGCCGGTGAGAGACGGCAAGGCAATCACGGAGGGGGACTTTGTCGTCAACGGCGTTCCGGCCAGCGGCGCCAAGATCCTCCTGAACTTCGTGAACTCCGGTGGCTCCAAGACGGGGAAGCTGCTGCCGACCGGGAACGTGGTGGACACGATGGAGTTGGCCGACGGCCGATCCGTGCGGGTCAGCCTGGTGGACGCCGCGAACCCCGCCGTATTCGTGCAGGCGGCAGACATCGGCTTTACCGGAAGAGAGTTGCCGAAGGACACGACCACCAATCCCCAGATCCTCGCCCTCATGGAAGAGATCCGGGTGAAGGCGGCGGTCAGGATGCGGCGGGTGTCGGACCCGGAGAAGGCGAGTCCAGCCGTGCCCAAGGTCGCCTTCGTCGCACCGCCGCAGGACTACGAGACCAGCACCGGGAAGCGCATCGCGGCCGCTGAGTGCGACCTGCTGGCCAGGACGAAGGCGCTGGCGGTCATGCACAAGGCCTATGCGGTGACGGGGGGGATTTGTGTGGGCGCCGCCGCCCTGATCGAAGGCACGGTGGTCAATGAGACCGTGGGCCCGCGGGCCAAGACGACCGGCGTCGTGCGCGTGGGTCACCCCTCGGGCGTCTCGGATTTCGTCATCACCGTGTCCAAGAAGCCGTCTGGCGAGTTCGAGCTGATCCAGTCCGGCGTTGCCGGGACGTCGCGACGGATCATGGATGGCTACGTCTACGTGCCGCGTAAGATCTTCTTCCCGGGCGAGGGGTGAGAGACCAAACACGGCAGGAGAAGAACCCGATGCCATATCCTGAATCGATGCGCGCATCCTTGAAGTTGCTTGAGGCCACGCGAGCCGAGCGGCTGCGGGAGGTCATGCCTCGGATGGATCCGGAGGAGAAAACCGCTCTCCTGCAGGAGTTCCACCCGGACTTTCGGGCGGAGGGGATGCGGCCGGTTCGCGTGGGCCCGAACACGGGAGACCGCGTTCCCAATGAATTTGCCGAGCAACTGGAGGCTCGGAGCCGGATCGACCCGGATGCCTTTGACCTCTCCCAGATTGACTACGACGTGGACGTCCTGGTCATCGGGGGTGGCGGGGGAGGCAGTACGGCCGCCCTGATCGCGCAGGAGCACGGGGCGAGCGTGCTGCTCGCGACCAAGCTCCGCCACGGCGACTCCAACACCACCATGGCGGAGGGCGGCATCGCCGCGGCCAGCCACACCCATGACAGCCCGTACCTCCACTACCTGGACACCCTGGGCGGCGGCCGGTACGTGAACAAGCCGGACTTGGTTCAGGCGCTGGTCCTGGACGCTCCGCTCGTGCTGGACTGGTTGCTGAAATTGGGCGTGATGTTCGACCGGGAACCGGACGGGAGGCTGCTCTGTTCCCTGGCGGGCGGCCAGTCCCGCAAGCGGATCCACTCGGCGAAGGACTACAGCGGCCTGGAGATGATGCGGGTGCTGCGGGACGAGTGCCGCAACCGGCAGATCCCGGTGGTGGAGTTCTCCCCGGCGGTGGAACTGATCAAGGACGAACACGGCCAGTGCGCCGGGGCCATCCTCTACAACTTCGACACGGGCAGATACCTGGTGGTCCGCGCCCGGACGGTCGTGCTGGCCACGGGCGCATCGGTCGCCTCCACATCCTGGGCTTTCCCACGACCAATCACTACGGGGCGACCGCCGACGGTCTGGTCATTGCCTACCGGGCCGGCGCCCGCCTGCTGTACATGGACGCCATCCAGTACCATCCCAGCGGGGCGGCCTGGCCGGAACAGATGCTGGGCTGGCTCTGTACGGAGGCACTCCGCGGGACCGGAGCCCACCTGGTGAATGCCGAGGGCAAGCGGTTCATCAACGAACTGGAGACACGCGACGCCACCTCCTCGGCAATCATCCGAGAAGTCGACCACCGGAAGCAGGGCATCCGGACTCCGGCCGGCAACGAAGGGTTGTGGCTGGATACGCCCATCATCGACATGATCGGCCACAAGGGGAAGATCCACCGGCTGTTCGCGGGGCTGGAGCGGCGCTTCAACAACTACGGCATCGACATGACCAAGGAGCCGCTCTTCGTCTATCCCACCCAGCACTACCAGAACGGCGGCGTTGATATGGTAGATCCCACGGGCCGGAGTGGCGTGCCCAACCTGTTCCTGGCTGGCGAGGTAGCGGGTGGAGTCCAGGGGCGGAATCGCCTGGGCGGCAACTCGCTGGTGGATATTTTCGTCTTCGGTCGTCGTGCGGGCCAGGCGGCGGCCCGGCTGGCCAAGGAGACGAAGCTGGAACGCCTCACGTTGCAGCACGTGAAGGAGCACCACAAGGCGCTGGACGAGGCGGGGATCAGGAACGGCAAGGTCTCGCCCCTCCTGTTGCCCGATTACGTCGGGCCGCCGGGAAAGAAGGATTCAGCCGGGTCAGAGAGTCGAACGCTCACGGTCTCATAAGGTCGAATCCCGCACGCGCGCGGCCGGGGGCGTTCCTGGCGGCGGGGACCTCCGACGTTTCCCGCGCTCGGGAGCCGACTCCATCGCGTGCCAACAGGGAGAAGAGCACAGTGGAACAGCCGACGGATGTTGCGATGATCCCCATCTACAT
>JAPLGR010000233.1 GCA_026390045.1 Chloroflexota bacterium
GATCGCTGACTACTCCCTATGCCATCGCCCCCTGAAGGGACGCCAGCAGTGGCATCCTCATCACCACTCCGTTGAACGCCTCTTCCCAGTTGCGGGCGTGTCGGGTGTAGTCCACTTCCTCCAGCAGTTCGTCCATCCGAGGCAGCGAGTGCAGGATCAGCGAATCGGCGCGGGCCTTCTTCATCACTGCCTTGGTGATCTGGTAGTTGGCGGGGGTCAGGCTGACATCGCCCTTGCGCTCATCGCGCGACTTCGTGTAGTCGGGCTGTACCACCGGCTCCATGTAGATCACGTCGGCCTCGGCGATGGCCTTGGACACGTGGTCGACCTCGCGGTAGTTGAGGTTCAGCTCATCGAGTTCCTTCTTGAACTCCGGCATGAGCGACATCTCGGGCGGGGCGATGTAGGTCGCTTGGATGTCGAACTGGCTCATGGCGTACGAGATCGAGTGCATCGTGCGCATGCGCATGTCGCCGATCAGCAGGAAGCTGAGCCCGTCCAGGCGGCCCTTCTCCTTCCAGATCGTATACATGTCCGTCAGCACCTGGGTCGGATGCTCACCCCAGCCGTCTCCGGCGTTGATCACCGGCACGCTCGACCAGCGTGCCGCTTCCGCCGGGGCGCCCTGCTGGAAATGCCGCATCACGATCACGTCGCCGTAGAACTCCAGCATGTGAACCGTGTCCTTGATCGACTCCTGGTAGAAGTCGCCGGCGCGTGTCATCTTGGCGTCGGAGAATCCGGTGACGCTTCCGCCCAGCCGCAGCATGGCCGCCTCATGGGCAAGCCGCGTGCGCGTGCTCGGCTGATAGAAGGCGGTCACCAGCGTCTTGTGCTTGAGGAGGTCGGTGTTCTGGCGATCGCGAGCGAACGGCGCCAGCCGGTCGGCGACCTCAAACAGGCGGAAGTACTCCGACCGCTCGAAGCCCTTTAGAGAGAGGATGTCCCGTCCTGCAAAACTGCGCATCTTGTGTCTCCTTCCGAGATTGCACGGCCGACCTCATCGATCGGCGCGAGGTTGTGTGCGCGGCTCCTTCCCGATCCGGGGAAGGCCGCGGCGTTACGGATGCCGCCCCACCCGCCGGACGACATGAAAGCGGAACGTCCCCGGCAGGAAGTAGCTCAACGAATGCACGATCGACTGGCCATCCTTGGCGTACAGGTAAGCCTCCATGCGCAGCAGCACATCGCCACGCTGGATGTTCAGGCTGCGGGCGATCTCGCCCGGCGCCGAGACCGCTGTGATCTCGGTTCGCGACGAGTCGAGCACCACTTGCTCTCGGCGCATCAACAGGTCCAGCACCGATCCCGTGAAGCCGTGCTCTAGCTCGCCATTGGGGAGCACATCGGGCAAGAAGACGTCGATCAGGAAGGCGACCGGACGTCCCTCGGCCAGCATGACCCGGGAGACCTCGACCACCTCGGCGTCCGCGCGCAGATTCAAGCAGCGCGCCTCCTCACCCTCTGGGGCCCGCCTGCGGAAGTCGTGCGCCCCCATCGTCACAGAGAGCCCCATGCGCGCTGCCAGCGTCTCGATGCTTTCCAGCACTTCGAGCCCGGAGTCAATCACCTGCGGCGCTTCGGTGACATACGTCCCGACGCCCTGCCGCCGGACGACCAGCCCGCGTTCCTCGAACGAGCGCATCGCCTCACGCAAAGTGGCGCGCGAGACGCCGAGCCGCCGGGCCAGGTCGGGCTCAGAGGGCAGGTACGTCCCAGGCTCGGTGCGGGCGAGCAGCTTCGCCAGCGCCTCCGCAGTGTGCTGATAGAGCGGCCTGGCGCCGCTGGCCTGCAGCGTGAAGGTGGGTTTGCGAGAAGAGCTCATCTCAGGCTTCACCCTTCTCCACCACCGGGATCACGCGGAACTCATTGACGTCCACCAACCCGCGGTCGGACATCCTCAGCTCAGGGATCACCACCAGGGCAAGCAGACTGAGTTGCATGTTGGCGTTGTTCAATCCGCATCCGCACTGCCGCAGAGCGGCCAACAGGGCGGCGGCCTTGCCGGCGACCGTCTTCGCCGGCTCGTCGGACATCAGCCCGGCGATCGGCAACTCGATCCGTGCCGCAACCCCGCCGTCGCGAACCACGACCTGCCCGCCACCGATCCTGGCGAGCTCGTTCCCTGCAAGCGCCATGTCCTCATCGTCGGTGCCCACAATCAGCATCTGATGCGAGTCGTGCGCCACGGTCGATCCGATGGCACACGGCACCGACAGCCCAAAGCCCCGCACCAGGCCCATCTGGACTGCTCCGGTTCCATGATGGCGATCGACCAGTGCCACCTTGGCCAGGTCGCCGCTCAATGAGGCATGCAGTTGCCCATCGACCGGCTCGGCCTCCACCCGGAGGTGACGAGTTGGCGCCTGGTTCTCGATGATGCCGATGACATTCAAGTGGACGCGGCCGTTACCGCTGACCGGGATGCGGAAGTCCGCCGGCTCCAGCGGCCGGGGTAGCCACACACTGTGCCGCGCCGCGTCCGGGAACGAGAAGACCGGGCGAGGGGCGCGCACTTCTCCTTGCTCTGCGACGACCACCCCCTGCGCCAGCACGGTATCCACGCGCAGTTCATCCAGGTTGCTCACCAGGAGCACATCCGC
>JAPLGR010000471.1 GCA_026390045.1 Chloroflexota bacterium
GAGTCGGTCCGCAGGAGGCGTGAGAACAGGTCGCGGGCCCGCGCCCGGTCTCCGGTGCGCGCCGCGGCAATGGCCTCGGTGATCATCGACTGCGATGGTGTAGCCATGATACCTGGTGCGGGAGTCTAGCATAGCCGGCCCACAGGGACAACGCCACCCCCACTTTGGTATAATCCCGCCGCCATGTACGGCTGGGTCCGCGCTCTGCTTGCCGGTTCGTTGGCCGGAATCTTGGCCGGATGTGCTGGCGCCCAGCCGTCGCCGACCGCCGCCTCCACCGTCACGCTGGAACCCTACCGCACAAGCACTGCTCTGGCCGTGGGGTCGTCGGGCGCGACCATCGCGCCGCTTCCCACCGCAGGGCCCTCACTGACCCCAATGGCCTACGCCGTGCACGCCAGCGACACATTCCTGGCGATCGCCCTGGCGTATGGCCTGACCCGCGAGGAACTCCTGGCAGCGAACCCGGGCATCAACCCGGACATCCTCAGCATCGGCCAGCAGCTGTTGATCCCTGCCCCCGGTGGCCAGGGGACCGCCACCCCGATCCCGACGCCGACACCACTCCCGCTTCGCGTTGCCGAGCCCCGCTGCTTCCCAAACGCGACCGCCGGCCTGTGGTGCCTGGTGAGTGTCACGAACACAACTGAAGGCCCCGTGGAGGGGCTGAGCGGGCTCTTGACGCTCATCGACCGCAGTGGGAATCCACTGCTCACGGTTCCCGTCTACCCGCCCCTCAACCTAGTGCCCGCAGGTCAGACCATGGTGCTGGCGGCGTACCTGTCGCCTCCCGTTCCCGAGTACGGGCGTGTGGCCGTCGCACTGACCATGGCCGTCCCAGTACAGCAGGCCGAAACGCGCTATGCAGAGTTGGACTGGTCCGTCGTGCGCAGTCAACCGCGGTCTGACAGGCAGAGTTGGGATGCGGAGGTCGAAGTCCGGTTGCCGGCAGACTCGGCCAACTTGTGGCGCGTAGCGCTTGCCGTCCTGGCGTACGATGATCAAGGGGATGTGATTGGGTTCGCTAAGTGGGAGGCGGATGAATCGCTCAGGCCCGGCGAGGAGACGAGAGCATCCTTGACCGTCTTCAGCCTCGGGCCCACGATCGATCGGATCGACGTGCTTGCAGAGGCAATGCCAGCACAGTAGCTGCGGCAGAGCCCGCGGCTAGAGGCCGCCGGCGAACTGGCCGATGGCGTAGCCCGTGCACGCCTCTGCCGCCACGACCACCTCGTAGTTCACGATCTCCCCTGTCCTCAACTCCTCGATGTTCAGGGAGGCGGCCGTCAGACCGTTGCTGTCCGTCGGCGGCACGACCGGGTAGAGGTCGCCTGAGGGCGCGTGGACAACCACGATCGGCGTGACTCCTGCCCAGGGGGATCCATCAGGGCGCTGCACCTGCACGCTGATCCGCTGCAGCCCGCCCGTTAGCAGGATCGCGAGCTCCGGTTGCGTGGTCACCCCGGCGATTCCTTCGCAAGCGGGAATCGTGGGCGCCGCGATGATCGGCGCGCTGGGCTCGCCGGAAGGCATCCCCCCGCCGACGGCGAAGTCCACCCCAAGTGGGGCAAGCTGAACCGCCAGGTGCGGCGGCAGCTCCGGCCGATACTCTAGGATCACGTTCTCAAATCGCTGGCGCAGGACGCCGTTCACCGTCTTGGCTTCCTCGAGCGGCAGGCCGAGCACCGCCTCGCCGCCATGCGCCCGGTAGAAGTTCGCGAACGCCCACAGCACGTAGTGACCCGACTGGGGCATGTAAAGTCCAACCGTGTCACTGGGCCCGGTGACCGGAGGCTCAGCGTCACCCGACGCAGCGCCGAGGGCGCGCAGCCGGACCGAGCCGGGCGAGTCGCTCGGCGCGTACAGGACCGCGTTGGCATAGACCTGCTCGAGCGCGCCGTCCGTGGCGGAGTAGGGCTCGCTCAACACGCGGCCGAACACCGCTTCGCTGCCGTAAGGGTCGAGGAAGAGAGCGAAAGGCCGCTCGCGCAGGTCGGGGGGCAGGGCAGTACCTGAGGGCGCTCGCTGGCCATCGAGCGTGGCGTAGCCGTAGGCAAGGAACTCATACT
>JAPLGR010000477.1 GCA_026390045.1 Chloroflexota bacterium
CACGCTGAACGAGGCCATGAGGCAGCGAGCGAGACGAGGCGATGCCCTTCAGCTGTGAGCGTTCGTCTTCTGCCAGGACGAGCGGACGTTTGGGGCGGCCGAGGGTCACGGGTCATCTCCCTGATCGAAGATGACCCCAGGTTAGCAGAGCTGGAATGCACAATCAAGTTACTTCCGCGACGCGACACTAGTTTCTCGTTGACCGCAAGGCCATGTCTGAGTCTTCTCATGCCAACGGCCTGTGTCCCGGATCGGGGTGCTGGTGCTTTGCCCCATGGGCATTCCGGCGCGGCAAGGTCATCAGGTCCCGCCCTCGCGGGCGACGTGCCACTTTCCGACGTGGCTGCAGCTAGCGGCTGGCGGCATCCAATGCGGCCACTTCGTCAGGCGCAAGCCTCCACCCGGCTGCGCCGGCATTCTCCTCGGCCTGAGGTGCGGACTTGGCGCCCGGGATCGGCACAGCGCCCTTGCAGATCACCCAGTTCAGGGCGACCTGCGCCGGGGTCTTCCCGCCGTGGCCGGCGCCGATCTCGCTCATCAGATCGATCAGGCGGCCAATCGTGTCGAAGGAAATTTGGAAGCCGCGCACGGCACGGATGCCGCCAGGCCGATGCTGGCGCGTGTACTTGCCCGTCAGCAGGCCCTGCGCCAGGGGAGAATACGCGATCAGCGTGACGTTGAGCTCCCGGCAGGTATCGAGCAGGCCGGTTGTCTGCGGCTGGCGGTTGAGCAGGCTGAAGCTCACTTGGTTTGACGCCAGTGGGATGCCGCGCGTTGCCAAGGTGGCGTGGGCACGGCGGGTCTGATTCAGGTTGAAGTTCGAGATACCCGCCGCCCGGATCAACTTCCGATCGAACGCGTCGGCCAGGCCAGCAAGCCACGTTTCAATGGGGACCGGTGGGGTTGGGAAGTGAATCTGGTACAGGTCGATTGAATCGAGGTCCAGGCGCCGGAGGCTGTGATCGAGCGCCTGCAGCAGGGTTCCGCGCGTCAGCCGCCATGGGAAGGGGAAGAACTTGCTGGCGACGGTCACCGTGCGCCCGGACTCACGGATGAGCTTGCCCAGCAGGCGCTCCGATTCCCCGCGCCCGTAGACCTCGGCGGTGTCGAAGAAGTCCAGCCCGCGAGCGAGCGAAGCCTCAAACGCACCGCGGATGTCCGCCTCGGAATAGGATCGCCCGTATCCCCACGAGAGGCTATCGCCCCACTGCCAGACCCCGACGCCGAGCTCAGGGATATTGATCCCGCTGGCACCCAGCGGAACGCGTTTCACCTTGTTTGGCTCAGACACTCCGATCAGCTCCACACGATGTGCAGCCGAGCTCACACGCAGCCGGCGTTCCACAGGAACATGAGTGTAACCGAATGAGTCCGGCCCAGGAGGACATGGATTGAGGCTGGACGCGGGATCAACCGAGGGCGCGCTTCAGCGCCCGACAGGCCGCCAGCGTGACCCAGCGGAGCCCCGCGTCGCGGCTCCCGCCATGCACGGGCATCACATGGAACATGCCATCCGGCTTCTGCGAGGTCGCCAGCCATTCAACGGCCTGCTTCACCTTCGGGTGCTCGAGGCCGATGCCTAGCAGGGTGAGCGAGTCCAGGGCGGAAACGATGTCGGTGAACCAGAATGGGAAGGCGCAATGGGTCCAGAAGTCCGGTGTGTCCCGTCCCGGATACACATCGCGGGCAAACAGCCTGTCAGCAAGGAGGACGGCAGCGCGGCGGGCGGCAGCTGAGCGGCGCCGCACAGGATGGGCTGCGAAGGCGCGCAGCACCACGCCGGTCACCATGTGGGACGACGGCCGGTCATGAACCGGCGCAAGCGCCGGGCGGGAAAGGGATGGCTGGTCCCATCGGCCGTGTGCGGTCAGCATCGGGATCGCCCATCCGCCGTCCGCCTGCCGTATCTGCATCAGCCACTGGAAGCAGCGACTGACGCGCGGATCGCGGCCGTATCCGGCCTTGACCAGCAGTTCGAGGATGCCCGCGGTGTAGTTCGGCGTGTACTGCCGGCCGTAGATCCCGCGGAAGTCTCCCTCGTCCGTCTGGCGTGAGAACAGGAACTCAGCGGCCTTGCCCACAGCGGGAAGCCGGCACGTGGCCGAGTACTTCTCGACGAGGATCCCCAAATCCCGGTATGTCTCGATCTGATCGTAGTCCTCAGTCGCCCGGTGCTTTGGGATGCCGCCTCCTGGATACGGCCAACTGCCGTCGGGGCGCTGCTTGCACAGCAGTCTTTCCACTGCAGGGAGAGACCACAGCGCGGTCACGGGGCCCGCGTCTTCTTCGAGCAGATCGCGCGTGGCGGCGAAGGCGAGCGCCGGGTCGTCGCTGGAGACTAGGGTGGGCAGTGGGTTGAAACGAAGGCG
>JAPLGR010000494.1 GCA_026390045.1 Chloroflexota bacterium
TGTTCTTCTCCGGCAGCAGGACCGTTCGCAGCTTGAGGCGGTAGGCGGCGACCACCTTCTCACGCACTCCGCCGACGGGAAGCACCTTGCCGCGCAGCGTGATCTCGCCGGTCATGCCGACATCGTGCCGGACTGGCCGACCCGAGAGCGCCGACGCCAGCGCGGTCGCCATCGTGATGCCTGCGCTCGGACCGTCCTTCGGAATGGCACCTTCGGGGATGTGAATGTGTATGTCCGTCTTCTCAAGCCGCTCCCGGCCGACACCCAGCTCCCGGGCGCGCGACTTGATGTAGGACAGCGCCGCCTGCGCCGACTCCTGCATCACCTCGCCGACCTGCCCCGTGATCTGCATCGTCCCCTTGCCGTCGATCAGGAGCACCTCAACCGACATGCACTCGCCGCCATTCTCCGTCCAGGCCAGCCCCACAGCCATCCCGACCTGGTCTTCCTTCTCCGGCGATGGGGGCGTGATGTCGGAAGGGCCCAGCAGACGGCCCAGCCCGGCAGGAGAGATGCGTCGCGGGGTGCGCTTGCCTTCCGCCATGCGTCGGGCGATCTTGCGGCACACCTTGCCGATCTCGCGCTCAAGGTTGCGAACGCCTGCTTCCCACGTGTACTCGCGGATGATCGTCCGCAGCGCGGCGTCGTTCAGCACCAGCGTCCCGTCCGCCAGGCCGTTCTGTTCCAGCTGACGCGGGACCAGGTACTTGTGAGCAATGATGAGCTTCTCTTCCTCAATGTAGCCGGGGAACTCGATGACCTCCAGCCGGTCGAGGAGCGCCGGAGGGATGTTGCCCAGCGTGTTGGCGGTGGTGATGAACATGACCCGCGAAAGGTCGTAGGCAAGCTCCAGATAGTGATCCGAGAAGGCGTGGTTCTGCTCGGGGTCGAGCACCTCGAGCAGGGCCGATGTCGGGTCGCCGCGGAAGTCGTGCCCTAGCTTGTCGATCTCATCCAGCATGAACAGCGGATTGACCTTTTCGGCGCGGTGCATCGCCTGCAAGATGCGGCCCGGCAGGGCGCCGATGTATGTGCGCCGGTGACCGCGGATCTCGGCCTCATCGTGGATTCCCCCCAGGGAAAGGCGGATGAACTTCCGCCCGAGCGCCTCAGCGATGGAGCGGCCGATGGACGTCTTGCCCGTGCCCGGTGCTCCGACAAAACACAGAATCGGCTGACCCAGCAGCCAGTCGAGGTAGGTCCGCAGGATGCTGACCTCGGGCGAAAGCGGAGGCATCTGGCTGAGGCGGGAGATCTCCTTCAGGGCGCGAACCTCAACCTCCTCCGGCAGCCCCAGGTGGCTCACGCGCTCGCGGAGTTCGTTGAGCTCAAGCGCCCACGCATCGGCTTCCCCGAGCTCGGTCTGGATCGCCTTCAGCTGCTCGCGCAGGTACATCTCACGCTGCGACCGGTCAACCTCGCTCTGCACCTGCGAGTGGATGTGGTCCTCAAGCTCCAGGACGTCCAGCTCGCGCCCCAGCATGACGCTGATGCGCTGGAGGCGCATGATCGGGTCGAAGGTCTCGAGGATGTCCTGGCGTTCGGCAATGCTCAGGCTGAGAGCCGAAGCGACAAGATCGCCGAGCCAGCCGGGCTCCTCAATGTTGACCGCATAGACATAGGCTTCTTCGGGCAGGCTGCGGTTGAGCTGGACACACTTCTCAAACAGCGTTCGAACGGCGCGCATCAGCGCCGTGGTCTCCTTGCCGCGGTCGGCGCTCTCGTCCACGGGCCTGCCGCGCGCCCTCCACCCATCCCCTTCGGGGATCAGCTCAAGGATCTGGATCCGGCGGCGACCCTGGGTCAGCACGGAGGTTGAGCCATCCGGGATGTGCATCTGGCGCCCAACCGCCACCTCAGTCCCAACCGTGTAGAAGTCGCCAGGACCAGGCGTATCGGTTTCCGGGTCAAGCTGCGTGACGGCCACCATCGTCTTCCCGTCGCGCGCTGCCGCGTCGATCGCCCGCAGCGTCGACTCCTGGCTGACGAAGAGCGGCGTAACCATGTTGGGGTAGAGCACGACATCGCGCAGCGGGAGGACAGAGCATTCCAGGCAGCCGTTGCTGTCCAGCGGCGCGTCCTCGATCTGGTACAGCTCATCGGCCCGGCGCCCCATCGGATCCCCAAGCTCTGCAGGCAGCGACGGAAAGCGATTGCGTGCTGCGCTCACCCCATGCCTCCGCTCGCACCAGCCTTCAGCTGCGCGGCAACCTCGTCCCACGCCGAGAGGATCTCTGCCGAGACGAACAGGCTGCCCGCCGACAGGATGACTTCGTTCGGACGCGCCCGTGCAATCGCATGTTCCAGCGCGGCGCGGACGGGCGACACGACTTCGGCCCGCAGCCCGTGCCGGTGCGCGAGCGCCACAACCTCCGGCGGCTCAGCCGCCCGAGGGTGAACTGCCTGTGTGACGATGACGCGCGACACACGCGGCGCCAACTCAACGAACATCCCCCCAATGTCCTTGTCCGCTGAGGCGCCGAAGATGAGCGTTACCGGCTGGCCCGGGAAGTAGTCATCCAGCGCGATGCGCAGCTTGAGGGCCGAATCGCGGTTGTGCGCCGAGTCGACGACCACCATCGGGGAGCGCGACAGGATTTGGAAGCGACCCTGCCAGCGGACGGTGCGGAAGCCCTCGCGAATCGCATCCTCACCGATCGGCAGGCTCCTGCCGCTGGCGGTCTTCAACGCCGCATAGGCAACGGCGCCGTTGACCACCTGGTGATGCCCCAGGAGCGGAAGGTCGAACCGCGGAGGGACCCATTCCTCTCCCCCGGCCGAGTCGACGAACGCGTTCATCAGCGGTTGTTCGTTCACCGACCAGACGTGAAGCGTCTGCCCGTCCAGGTCATGGCCTCCGGGAGCATACAGCCAATCCTGTCCGACGCGCACCAGCGGCGAGCCCTGCGCCCGGGCGATTTCCTCGATGACCCGTTCCGCCTCGTGTTGCTGCGGCGCGCTCACCACTGGCACGCCCGGCTTGATGATTCCCGCCTTCTCCCGTGCGATGTCCGAGAGCCGATCGCCAAGCAGGTGCGTGTGGTCATAAGACAGCGAGGTAATCACGGA